>JACCZR010000045.1 GCA_013695855.1 Thermoleophilaceae bacterium | reverse complement strand
ACGCTTTCCTGCTCTCGCCGCCGCTGGCGTCACGCCTGGAGAGCTGCGGCATCGACCGGGGCTTCAGGAAGGGGCCGAAGCCATCCGATCACGCGCCGCTGATAGCCGAGCTGGGCTGAGCCCAGGGCCAAGAGCCCTTACCTGACCTCTGCGCTTCACCTGGCGCGCGGCGTCGTGCTTACGTCGTCCCAGCGCGTGGTTGGATACTGGAGGCGTGAGCGTCCTCCGCCTTCGGCAGCGCCGCCTCTTCTACCGCAGCCGGCTGTTTCGCGAGCTCGCCGCGGCGGCGGCTTGGCCACGCAGGCGGACGACGGCGCCCGACCTCGTCCACCTCGCGTTCTACGACGAGATCACGTGGGGCCCGGTGCAGCGCGACGAAGCCCTCTTCCTGCATGCGCTTGTGCGCGCCGTCAGACCCGAAGTGGTCCTGGAGATCGGCTTCCTGCACGGCGACAGCGCCTTCAACTTCCTGCGGGCCATGGACGCCGACGCACGGCTCTACTCCTTCGATGTGGACCCTGCCTGCGCCGCGGTCGCCAGCGAGCGGCTGGGCCACGACCCGCGCTTCGTCTTCCGCACCCGCT
The DNA here is from genome assembly GCA_013695855.1 of Thermoleophilaceae bacterium. GTDB lineage: Bacteria > Actinomycetota > Thermoleophilia > Solirubrobacterales > Thermoleophilaceae > JACCZR01. Next base: position 6,821 of record JACCZR010000045.1, on the reverse strand, counting down.
CGCAGGACGCGCTCACGCGTGAGGACATCGGCGGGCGTCTCGCCGACTTCGTCTTCCTCGACGCCGCCCACGATCTCGGCCTCAACGAAGCCACGTTCGAGCGCCTCTTGGAGCTCACTGCCCCGGAGGCGATCTTGGCCATTCACGACACCGGCGCGATTCCCCGCGCCCTGGTCCCGGCGGGCCATTGGACGCTCGGCGTAACGGAGCGCTGGGCGGGCGACGACTACGAGCACCAGCCCGACGAGCGCGCGTTCGTGAATCGCCTGCTGGAGCGTCACCCTGAGTTCTCTCAAGTCCACGTCCACTCGAGGCGAGCGTTCCGGCACGGGTTGACGCTGGTGCAGCGCTCGGGGCGGCTGGCTCGTCCCCGTACGCCGTAGGAGCCATCGCTGAGCCGCCAAGCGGGCGCAGCTCGCGCGCTGGTCAGACTTAGGCGGCCGCCGTTACGAGGGCATGGGCCTCGACCTCGATCGCCGCTGCCATCGGTCCGAGATGGTCCACTATCGCGGGGTCGGCGCACAGGCCGAAGCAGAGCCGGTCGGCCAGCGAGACGACCGCCACTCGCAGGGCGTGGCGCTCGCCTATCTCCGCCAGCGAATGCACCGATTCCACAGGCGCCCCGAGCACGCTCACCGGCGCTCGCGGCCCGGGCACGTTGGACACGCTGAGCGCGAAGCGGCGCGGGCTGTCCTCCAGCCGGGAGCACAAGCGCCCGAGCTCGGGCGAGACCCCGGCCAGGGAGCGCAGCAGATGGTCCATCTCCTCGGCGTCGTGGTCGGCCTTGCGCACCGCGGTCTCGGCCTGCGCCGTCCTCAGGCGGGCCACGGGGTCGGGCTCGTTCAGCGGCAGGGCTACGCAGAAGAAGGAGTCGCGGTTGCCTGCGTCGTCACCCTCCTCGTGCAGGCTCACTGGCACCCGCACGCGCACGCTGCCCAGCTGCCCGTGATGGTGTTGGAGCCAGCGGCGCAGAGCTCCCCCGACCACCGCCAGCACGGCGTCGTTCAAGGTGGCGCCGGCCAGTTGCTTCGCCGCGTCATGCAGCTCGCGCAGCGCCACGGAGGCAAACGCCACCCGCCGGTGGGTGCCGATCCGGCCGTCGAAGGGCGAGTGCTGGCGGGTGCTCGCGAACTCGCGCGCCAGGAAGCCGGCGAGGTGAGCGCGGCGGCGAGCGTCGTCGGAGTGGCGGCTCGGGGCGGCGGCTGGGACAGGGGTCTCGTCCCAGAGAACAGCGCGGGCGAAGCGCATCGCCGCGGTCCCGTCGGCCAGGGCGTGGTGGAGCCGCCAGACCAGCGCGAGGCCGCCGCCGTCCAGCTCCAGGAAGTCCATCCGCCACAGCGGCCGGCTGCGGTCGAGGCGCTGCTCGAACAACCGGGCCACGGCCCCGTCCAGCGCCTCGCGCTCCAGTCTCCCCTCGCCGGGAGCGGGGCCCACCTGTGCCGCGAGGTCGAAGCCCTCGTCCGGCATCCACACGGGCTCCTGGTCGGTGCCGCCCAGTCGCCAGGTCAGCTCGGGGGCGGCCCTCAGACGGGTGGCCACTGCCTCCCGGATCGCGTCGGGAGGCGGCGCGCCTTCGCCCAGCACCACCACCTTGCAGGTGTGCCCCGCGACCGTCGCGCTCTCCAGAGCGAGGATCGCCCTGTCCTCCGGGCTGAGCGCGACGGCCGTCGCACCCACGGGCTCAGCCTCCGGCCTGTTGGGCGAGGAAGTCGGCGCCGTGCGCGTAGCGCGTGTTCACCGGCACCCCCTCGGCCGCGCCGGCCGTCTCGCGCACGGACAGGCCGGTGTTGACCACGTCATCCACCACGAGCACGCGGCGGCCCTTCACTGCCTCGTCGTAGCCGCGCTTGAGCACGAACGGGGCACGCCGCGGACCTTCCGCCACACGCTTTGGGTCGTAGCCCTGCTCCTTGGCGTGCTCGGCGAAGACCGAGGGCCGATCGAGGTGGTGAGCGGTCCACTGGGAGACGCTCTCAAGGATCTCGAGAGCGGACGCCATGCTCTAAGCGCTCAGCGTCAGCTTGCGCGGGCTCTGGCGAAAGCCCAGCTCCAGAAGCAGCTCACCCGCGGCTGAGCCCACCACCGGCTCGCCGTCATAGCGCTCCACGGCCAGGCGCTTGAGGCGGCCCCTGCGCACGGATTCGGCCAGCGCCTCCAGCGCCTCGCGCAGCCGGTCACGACCCGGCTCGCCCAGCGCCAGCAGGCCCTTGCCGCCGCGCTCCACGTAGAGCACCGGCTCGGCGTCCACGGTCACCACGTAGGCGCCCGGCACGCGGGAGGGGCGGCGGGTCGAGTCCTCGCGCTTGGGCCACGGCAACGTGGCGCCGTAGGGGTTGGCGGGATCGGTGGCGGCCAGCACCAGCGCGCCTGCCGGCTCGTCGGAGCGCAGGCCGCGCAGGCGCTCCACTGCGGCCGGCAACGCGAACTGCGCACCCCCGAGGCCCTCGACGAAGTAGCCGCGGCGTGCCGTGCCCAGCGTCTCGAGGTTGGCCAGCTCGCCGTAGAGGGCAGCGAAGCCGCCGGGGATTCCCTCGGCCAGCACCGCCTCGCGGGTGACGATGCCATAGCGCTCGAGCAGCACCTCGGCTGTGGCGCGGATCCGGGCCCCGTGCCCCGGCGCTCCGGAGAAGAGCGGCCCCGTGAGCGACCAGCGCCCCTGCACCTGCGGAGCACCGGGCCGGCGACGGCGCGAGAAACGTCGCCCGGCGTCGCGGCTCTGGCGCGCGAGCGAGAGGCGCGGCGCGCGCAGCGGCGCGAAGGCATCGTTGGTCACCTCTCCCGCCCAGACGAGGTCCCACAGGGCCTCCTGCAGCTCAGCGGGCTCAGCCGCCACGTCGACGAGCAGGTCGGTCCAAAAGGCGGCGCCGGACGTCAGGCGCTCGCGCAGCTTGTCATGGAGGCGTCCGCCGGGGCGCTCGCCCTTCACCGGTGGGGCGCCGAGCAGCCGCGCGTCCTCGCGAAACAGCAGCGCGACCTTCCCTGAGCGCCCGATTGGGCCCGCCCCAACCCAGACCAACTCCCCGCTGGCGCAGAGGCTGTCCAGCCATGCTTGCGAGTAGGCCCCCACCCGGCGGGGCAGCACGTCGCGCTCCCAGGTCTCGGGCGAGAGCGCCAGCCCCTGGAGCGGCACCAGCTGCTCGCGCAAGCGGTCGATGCCCGCCCCGCCGGGCGGTGAGGCGTCGACCCCCTGCCATGCGGGCAAAAAGCGGGCCAGCGCCTTCTGCTCGGCGGGCTCGACCTCCCGGCGCAGGCTGGCCAGCGAGGCGCGGCGCAGCCGGCGAAGCACGTCCGTGTCGCACCACTCGCGCTGTGTGCCGCCGGGACGAAGCTCGCCGCGGACCAGATCGCCCGCGCGCTCGAGCTCGCGCAGCGCCGAGCTGAAGTCCACGGCGTAGCGGTCGCCGATCTCACGGGTGGTGAACGGCCCGTGGGTACGGGCGTAACGCCGCGCCAGGCGCGCGAGCGGCTCCTCGATCTCCTCCAAGAACGCTTCGGGCAACCCACCGGGCGGCACGGCGCCCAGGGCGTCGCGGTACAGGCCGGCGTCCTCGGAGGCGATGGAGCGCTGCTCGCCGGCGATGCGCATCCGCACCGCGCGGCGGTCGCCCTGAAGCTCGGCGAGCATCTTCTCTGCCCAGACCGCCGGCAGGCAGCGCGCCGAAGCCTCGTCCAGCGTCAGATCGCCGACGGCGCGCAGCACGTCGTGCAGCCCGTCGGTGTTGGCGGCCTGGGTGCGCTCGCTCAGGCGCTGGAGGTCGGCCTCGACGTCCGCCAGCGCTGCGGGGTCGATGAGCTCGCGCAGCTCTTCCTGGCCCAGCAGCTCGCGCAGCAGGTCGCGATCGAGCGACAGCGCCGCCGCGCGGCGCTCCGCGTTCGGCGTGTCGCCCTCGTACATGTAGGTGGCGACGTAGTCGAAGAGCAGCGAGGAGGCGAATGGCGAGGCGCGCTGGGTCTCCACCTCGACCAGGGAGAGCTCGCGGGTGTGCAGTCCGCGCAGCAGCTCCTGCAGCCCAGGCAGGTCGAAGACGTCGCGCAGGCACTCGCGGTATGTCTCCAGGATGATCGGGAACTGGCCGTAGCGCTTGGCCACCTCGAGCAGCGACTGCGCCTTCAGCCGCTGCTGCCACAGCGGGGTGCGCTTGCCCGGCCGCGCGCGGGGGAGAAGCAGGGCCCGGGCGGCGTTCTCGCGAAAGCGGGCTCCGAACAGCGCCGAGGAGGACAGCTCACGCACCACCAGGTCCTCGACTGCATCGGGCTCGACCAGGACGAGGTCGGCGCTCGGGGCTTGGTCGGCGTCGGGGAGGTGGACGATGATCCCGTCGTCTGACCAGATGGCGTCGGACTCGAGGCCGAACTCATCGCGAATGCGCGCGCTCATCGCCAGCGCCCAGGCCGCGTGCACCCGGCCCCCGAGCGGCGAGAGGACGCACAGGCGCCAGTCGCCGATCTCGTCGCGGAAGCGCTCGATCACCACGGTGCGGTCGCTGGGCAGGACCCGCGTGGCCTCGCGCTGCTCGCGCAGGTAGGTCACGAGGTTCGTGGCGGCGCGCTCGTCGAGGTCGTTCTCAGCGGCCAGCTGCGCGGGCTCGGTGTCGACCGCCTCCCGAGCGAACGCGCCGATGGCGCGGCCCAGCTCGGCGGGGCGGCCCACGCCGTCGCCCTTCCAGAACGGCAAGGCGCCGGGGGCTCCGGGCGCGGGCGTCACGATCACACGGTCGCGGGTGATCTCCTCGATGCGCCAGGTGGAGGCGCCGAGCAGGAAGGTCTGGCCGGGCCGGGCCTCGTAGACCATCTCCTCGTCGAGCTCGCCCACGCGGCGGCCGTCAGGGAGGTGCACGCCATAGAGCCCGCGGTCGGGGATGGTGCCCGCGTTGGTGACCGCCAGCGCCAGCGCGCCCTTGCGCCCGCGGACGGTGTCCTCCACGCGGTCCCACACGATGCGCGGGCGCAGCTCGGAGAACTCCTCCGATGGGTAGCGGCCATCGAGCATGTCGAGCACCTGGTCGAGCAGCTCGCGGCTCAGCTCGGCGAAGGGGTAGGCCCTGCGGACCAGGTCGTGCAGCTCGCCCGCGCGCCACTCGTCGCCACCGGCGGTCATGGCCACCACGTGCTGGGCGAGCACGTCGAGCGGGTTGCGTGGCACCACCGTGTGCTCGATCTCGCCCGCGCGCATGCGCCGGGTAACCACCGCGCACTCGAGCAGGTCGGCGCGGAACTTGGGGAAGATCCGGCCCTTGGACACCTCGCCCACGCCGTGGCCCGCGCGGCCGATGCGCTGCAGCCCGGCGGTCACCGACTTCGGCGACTCCACCTGCACCACGAGGTCCACCGCGCCCATGTCGATGCCGAGCTCCAGCGAGGAGGTGGCCACCAGGCACGGAAGCTCGCCAGACTTGAGCAGGTCCTCCACCACGAGGCGCTCTTCGCGCGCCAGCGATCCGTGGTGCGCCCGGGCAATCTCAGCGCTGGGAGTGCCTGCTGCGGTCGCCGGCTCGCCGGTGGGGCTGCGCCCTTCGCCGCCGTCTTCCCCCGCCAGCTCGTTGAGCCGGACGGCCAACCGCTCCGCGCCCCGGCGACTGTTGACGAAGATGATCGTGGAGCGGTGCTCGCGCACCAGCTCGAGCAGCTCCGGGTAGATCGCCGGCCAGATCGAGCGCCGCGTGGCCGCGGCGCCGGTGCCGTCGCCGGGCCCAATGCCGATCAGGTCGCCGCCGCCCGCCGCCGTTCCCTGGCCACCGACCGCGGGGTCGGTCACATCGTGCTCACCGGGCTCGCGCATGTCCTCGACCGGCACGCGGATCTCCAGATCGAGCGGCTTGCGCACCCCCGAGTCCACCACCCGGCAGTCGCGCCCGGCGCCAACCAGGAAGCGACCCACCTCCTCGAGCGGCCGCTGCGTGGCCGAGAGCCCGATGCGCTGGAGGCCGCCGCCGGTCAGCTGCTCCAGGCGCTCGAGCGTGAGCGCCAGGTGGGCACCGCGCTTGGTCTGCGCCACGGCGTGGATCTCGTCCACGATCAGCCACTCCACGTCGGTCAGGGTTTCCCGCGCGCGAGAGGTGACCATGAGGTACAGCGACTCCGGCGTGGTGATCAGCACGTCAGGCGGGCGGCGCAGCATCTGCTGACGCTCCTTTTGCGGCGTGTCCCCGGTGCGAATGGCAACTTCGACGTCACCGCCGATCCCCTTCAGCGGAGCGCGCAGGTTCTTCTCTACGTCATAGGAGAGAGCCTTCAGCGGCGATACGTAGACCAGCCGGGTGCGCCTTTCACCGGACGGCGGCTCGGCCACGAGACGGTCCAGTCCCCAGAGGAAGGCGGCCAGCGTCTTGCCCGAGCCGGTAGGCGCCGAGACGAGCACGCTCGCACCCCCGGCAATGGCCGGCCAGGCCTCGGCCTGGGCGGCGGTGGGCGCCTCGAACGAGCGCCTGAACCACTGGCGTACCTGCGGTGTGAACGATGCGAGCGGATCTGACGCCATCAGACCAACAAACGTACCGAGGTCGTTTGCCAGCGCCCGGAGGAGCGGTCCGAGTCAAGAGGGGTTAGAACCGCGGCCCTCGTGAATCGCTCGAGTGAGCGCCGCAGCCTCTCGTCCAAAGTACGGTGGCCCGGTGCGCCTCCTCGTCCTGGCCGTCTCGCTGGTGGTGGTGCTGGTCGGCTGTGGCGACGACGAGAGCACCGAGCCCGAGCGCCGGCTCGGGACCGAGGACACGCCGGTTGGCAAACGCGGGATGCTGGTGGCCGCCCTGGGCGACTCCATCACCGCCGGCTCGCCGCTGTGGGATCCGGACCCCTCCCTGCGCGCCTCCCTCGGCTCCCGC
>JACCZR010000026.1 GCA_013695855.1 Thermoleophilaceae bacterium | reverse complement strand
GAGCTGGCCGCGAGGGTCCGCTTCAGGTCCTCCAGACGGCCGGCCTCCTCCAGGCGCAGCAGCTCTGTGCTGAAGATGCGACGGAAGGTGGACCGCACGCCCGCTCGGTCGAGCTTTTGCACCTTCGGCAGACGGCGAAATCCGAGGCCCCTCACCTTCTCGACCCGCTCGGCGGCACGCTGGCCAGCGGAATCGGCTCGCGGGTTTACCACGCAGTGGCTGTTGCCTATCTGACGCGAAGCTCGTCCAGGTAGTCGCGCCAGTCGCGCGCCAGCTCTCCCAGCGGGCGCTTGAATGCGCCCGACAGCGCGGTTTCGGTTCGCTCGGCGGGTATCGCGCCGGCCAGCGCGGCCGCGGCGCCGGGTCCTGCCTCCTCCTCGAGCAGGGCGAAGATCGTGCCGCCCAGCAGCAGGGCGTCGCTCGGGGCGGGAGGAAAGGAGGGACGCCCGCCCTCGTGCAGGCGGCGAGCGATTGCCGCGCGCAGGTGGGGAACCTGGCCTGACAGCCACGCGGGCGCACCCTCGGCCAGCCAGGCCAGGCGCAGGTAGCGGGCGAAGCTGCGCGGGCGAAAGGGGGGAGGCAGGCCGGGATTCTGCGCACCCAGCACCAGATGGGCGTACTCGTGGCGCGGCGAGAGCATCAGAGCCTCGTACGAGCCCTCGGCGCCGGAGGCGCGCGCTCGCAGCGCCGAGGGCGCCAGGACGTGGATCTCGTCCTGCGAGAACCAGCCGGCGTAGTAGGGCCGCGCCGCGGGGGCCGAGGCGCGACGGGCCAGCGGGAGCCACGGATGCGCCAGGGCGAGCATGGCGGGGCGCGGGTGGATCACCACCGTCACCTCCCCGGGGGTGGACCGGTAGAGGCGGCCGAGCTGCGAGCGAAAGGCCTCGAGGTCGTCGAGCAAGCGCGCGGCGTCGTCGGCCTGTGAGGACTCGTGGCGCGCGGAAAAGGACAGCGAGTCGCTCTCGACCCAGGGCACCCGCCTAGTCTCTCAGCGCGGCCAGGCGGGGCAGGGGGGCGAGGCCGCGTTAGGCCAGGACGGGGACGGCATCCGAGGCGATCGCCTCGATCTCGCCCGTGGCCCGGTCGAACTCCTCGTCGGAGAGTACGGGGGTGCCCTCGAAGGGGAGGTCGCGGTGCAACTCGATCCACGACTTGCAGCCCTGGTACTCGGGTCGCACCCGCACCGTCACCGGGCGGGGAATGCGGTACGTGCGCAGCACGATCACGTGCATCGGGTGGCGGCGCTTCCAGGCCAGCCGCTTCTCCGCGTAGTCGGTGGTCCAGATGTAGTACGGCGACAGCGCCTCGATGCAGCGGGGGTCGGTGATCAGGTAGCTGGCCGCCACCTCCGCCCAGGCCCGGATTCTCACTCGGTCGGGCTGGGGGATGCCGCCGTCGCGGGTAAGGGCCTCGACAGGTGGCTCGGTGTCGGGCCACACCCCCTCCTCGAGCGCACGCCCGAGCTCGGGCGTGTGGGAATCGCGCACGAGATCGTTTCGCTGGTGGTCGAAGGTGGGGTAGAGGAAGAAGCGGTCGTGCTCGATCTCGAAGTGCTTGCTCTCCTCGCGGATGCCGCCCTTGCGCAGCGTGAGCAGCTGCTCGCCTTCGGCTAGGGCACGCACGGTCACGGCCCACTCTTTGAGTGAGACTGGCATTGAGAGAAACCCCGTTCCGCACTCGACGGTGTCAGGCAAGGCGGCCCGGGAAGAGCCATTCTTACTCAGGGAAAGCTCTCTTTCAAGCTCGATTTCGCTCGTGACAGACCTCACACGCCGCTACGCCAAGGCCTGCGACCTCGCCGACTTCCGTGATCGGCGGCTGCTCGGCGTCCTCCGCGACATCCTGCCCGAGCGCGACCCGGTCACCCACGTCGAGCGCAAGGTGTGGGAGTTCGCGCAGTTGGCCATGAGCTTCGAGGACCTCGGTCTGCTGGATCACCGCTCCCGGGTGCTCGGGGTGGGCGCCGGCGACGAGCGCATCCTCTTCTGGCTGACCAACCGCGTGGGGGAGGTGGCGGCCACCGACATCTACGGCTCCGGCGACTTCGCCTCGCGGGAGGCGGGCGGCTCGATGCTCACCGATCCCTCCGCGCACGCTCCGTTTGCCTACCGCGAGGACAGGCTCGAGGTGCGCTGGATGGACGCGCGGCGCCTGGAGTTTCCCGATGCGAGCTTCGACGCTGTGTATTCGCTCTCGTCGCTCGAGCACTTCGGCGGGCCCGGGCAGGTGGACCTCGCAGCGCGCGAGATCGCCCGGGTGCTGCGGCCGGGCGGCGTGGCGCTCCTTTGTGCCGACGTCCTGCTGCGCCGTCACCCGCTGAACGCGGCCCCCGTGGACCTGGCCGCCCGGGCGGTGTCGCTGGGCACGAAGCGCCGGACGGCCGGGCTGCGTCGCCGCTCGGTGGTGGCCGAGGCGCTCACCCCACGCGAGCTGCTGCGACACGTGATCGAGCCCTCGGGGCTCGAGCTCATGCAGCCGCTCGACCTGTCGGTCTCTCCGGAGACCTGGGACAACGTCTGCCGCCTCTATCCCGACGGCCGACAGGAGCCCGCCACCGGATCATTCTTCCCCCATCTGCTCGTGCAGGTCGACCGTTCGGTGCTCACGTCGGTGTGCGTGCCGCTGCGCCGGGGTACGTGACAGGCATGGAACACAGAACGCTCGGCACCCAGGGCCTCGAAGTCTCCGCGATCGGCCTGGGCTGCATGGGAATGTCCGAGTTCTACGGCGAGGGGGACGACAGCGAGTCGATCGCCACGATCCAGCGTGCGCTCGACGAGGGGCTGAGCTTCCTCGACACCGCGGACATGTACGGCAGCGGCGCCAACGAGCGCCTGGTGGGCAGGGCCATCGCGGGGCGCCGCGACGAGGTGGTGCTCGCCACGAAGTTCGGGATCGTGCGCGATGCCGAGGACTCCAGCATCCGCGGCGTGAGCGGTCGGCCCGAGTACGTCAAGGAGGCCTGCGACGCCTCCCTCGCCCGCCCCACATCGACCTGTACTACCAGCACCGGGTGGACCCTGAGGTGCCGATCGAGGAGACGGTGGGCGCCATGGGCGAGCTGGTCGCGGCCGGCAAGGTTCGCCATCTCGGCCTCTCCGAGGCCGGGCCCGAGACCATCCGCCGTGCCCACGACACCCACGTCATCACCGCGCTTCAGACCGAGCTCTCGCTGTGGACCCGCGACGTGGAGAAGGAGATCCTCCCGACGGTGCGCGACCTGGGCATCGGCTTCGTGGCCTACAGCCCGCTCGGTCGCGGCTTCCTCTCGGGCCGCTTCCAGAGCCCCGACGACTTCGAGGAAGGCGACTTCCGCGCCAACAACCCCCGCTTCCAGGGCGGGAACTTCGAAAAGAACCTGGAGCTGGTGGAGCGGGTGAAGAGATCGCTGACGAAAAAGACGCCACAGCGGGTCAGCTCGCGATCGCATGGGTCATGGCTCAGGGTGACGACGTCGTGCCGATTCCCGGCACCAAGCGGGTCGCCTATCTGATGGAGAATCTCGGCGCGGCGGACGTACCGCTCTCCGAAGACGACCGGCGCCGTCTCGACGAGGCCGCGCCTGTGGGCGCCGCCGCCGGCACCCGCTATCCCGAGGCGCAGATGGAGACCGTTGGGCGGTAGCGGCGCCCTTCGAAAACGCCCTCAGCATCAGGCTCGGCCCGCGAGGAGGTCGCGACGGGTTCATGACAACCTTCAGCAGAGGTGAGAGGCTTCACTTTCCTTCGCGTTCGGGGCATCCCGATCGAGATCCACGCGTCTTGGTTGGTGCTGTTCCTCATCATTTTTCAGGGCGTGATGGGGCGATTCCGCGGGCCCGAGGTCGCTCTGCCCACGCTGGTGGCGATGGCAACCGCTTGCTCTCTCCTGTTCTTCATCTCCATCCTGCTGCACGAGCTGGAACACGCGTTCTGGGCGCTGCGTGCGAGGTGGCAGGTGGAGAGGATCACGCTCTACGGCCTGGGCGGACTCGCATGGGTGCGGCCCGGCGGTCCCTACTTCTCTCTACGCACCGACTTCCAGGTGACCGCCGCCGGCCCGGTCGTCACGGCCGTCCTGATCCTCGTCTTCGGAGCAACCGAGCGGGCGGGGGAGGCGCTCGGATGGCCGGAGCCGGTCGTGGACGTCGCCGGCTACCTCACGTTGATGAACGTCGGCCTGCTCGTCTTCAACCTCGCACCCGCCTTCCCGCTCGACGGAGGACAGATGCTGCGGGCGTGGCTCGCCCGGCGCTCGGGAGACTCCGAGGCGGCGGGTCGCACGGTGCTGCGGACGGGGGCGGTCACCGGCTACGCCCTCGTGGGCGGGGCGATTGTCCTTCTGGTGACCGGGATGCTCAGTGCCGGCTTCACGGCCGCCTTCGCGGGCCTGTTGATCCTCTTCCTGGTGGCGAGATACTCCACCATCGCGAGCCCCACCGCTCAGCGCTCGAGCATCGAGGTCGTCGGCGATCTGCTCCAAAAAAGCCCGGTTGTGGTCCCCGCGGAAGGCAGCGTGACCGACTTCCTCGATAGGACAGCACGGGCTCGAGGCCATTCGACCCGGGCCTTCGGGGTTACGAGAGACGGAGAGGTGGTCGGCTACATGTCGCTCGGGCTCGCCCACCAGATCCCGGCGGAGGAGCGAGAGAGCTCGACGGTCCTAGGCGCGATGGTGCGGCGGGAAGAGGCGATTCAACTGGATCCCAACACGCCGCTCGAGCAGGCCCTCGAGCAGTTGCAAGACGCCAACGATCACGGGGTGGTCGTGGAGGACGGTCGAGTGACGGCGATCGTCCTGCGCCAAGCGGTGGCCGAGGCTCTGCTCGAAGCCGCGGACGCGAGGCGGGGGCGATCCGAGCTGGCCGGATTGCAGTGGTGAGACGACAGCGCTTCGGGACGAGCGGCGACGCCGGTTGACGGGCCCTAGTCGCGCTCGACCGAGCGGATCACCGCCGCGAAGTCCTGGCCGCCGAAGCCCTCCGTGTCCGCCGCGGCGTAGAGGGACTCGGCGGCGCCCGCCACGGTCAGCTCCAGGCTCAGGGCGCGGGCCTCGGCCAGGCAGTGGCGCACGTCCTTGAGCATGTGCTCGAGCTTGAACAACGGCTCGAAATCGCCCTCGCGCATCGGCCCGGCCTTCAGCTCGAGCATGGCCGAGGAGCCCGAGCCCGAGCCGACGACCTCCCCCAGCGCGTCGAGGTCGACCCCCGCTGCCCGGGCGAGCGTGATGCCCTCGGCCAGCCCAGCGGCGTTCACCGCGGCGAGCGTGTTGTTGATCAGCTTGACCATCGACCCGTGGCCGCTCGGCCCGGCGTGGACGACGAGCTTGCCCATCGCGTCCAACAGCGGCCGGGCGCGCTCGAGGTCGGCGGCCGGGCCGCCCACCATGATCGTCAGCGTGCCGTCCTCGGCCTTGGGCCGCGACCCGGTGACCGGGGCGTCGAGGAAGCCCACACCACGTTCGCCCAGGCGTTCGGCCAGTGCCCGGCTGGCACTCGGGCGGATGGTGGACATGTCGACCACCAGCGAGCCCTCGGGCGGCTCTGCGTCGTCGAGCACCTCCTCGACCTGCGGGGAGTCGGGAAGCATGGTGATCGCCACCCCGGCCTCGGCCACCGCCTCCTTCGGCGAGCCGGCCGCCGTCGCGCCGTGCTCGTGGGCGAAGCGCTCGGCCTTGCCGGCGTCGCGGGTCCAGACGGTCAGCTCGTGTCCGGCCGCGCACAGGTTGGCGGCCTGCGGCCAGCCCATGGTGCCCAGGCCGAGGAAGGCGACTCTCATGGCGGCGATGGTACCGTGATGCCATGCGGACTACCATTGACGGGGCGGGCCGCTTGGTGGTGCCCAAGGCGCTGAGAGACGAGCTGGGGCTCGCGGCGGGTCAAGAGCTCGAGTTGCGGGCCGTCGACGGGAGGCTCGAGGCCGAGGTTCCGGCGACGCCGATGCGCCTCGAGGAGCGCGACGGCGACCTGGTGGCGGTGACCGACGCCGAGCTGCCCCGGCTGACCCCCGAGCTGGTTCGGGAGACCCTCGAGCAGACCCGGCGTTGACGCCGGACTCGAGCGCCATCGTCGCCGCCTTCGCGGCTTGGCACCCGGTGCACGATCGCGCCCGCAGAGCGCTGCGGGGCGTCGAGGATCTCGTTGCCCATGCCGAGCTCGAGGCCTACTCGGTCCTGACTCGGCTGCCTGCGCCCTTCCGGGCCCAGCCGGCGCTGGTCAGCGAGTACCTGCGCCGGCGCCACCCCGGGGCCCGGCTGGTTCTGCCCGCGGGCCCCCGCGCAGGCCTGATCGACGACCTGTCTCAGAGCGCGGTGAGCGGTGGCGCGGTGTACGACGCCCTCATAGCCCTTACGGCCAAGCGCAACGAGCGCGTCCTCGTGACCTGCGACGAGCGAGCGCTGTCGCTTTACCAGCGACTCGGGGTGTCGGTGCGGGCGCTCTAGCCTAGTCGGCTCGCCCGCGCCCGTGGCCGCCACCACCCGGGGTCTCGAGGCGAAGGCGGTCGCCGGGCGCAAGCTCACCCGACCACTTGGGCCCCAGCTCCTCGCCGTTGAGCAGGTTGCGCCCGGGCT
>JACCZR010000159.1 GCA_013695855.1 Thermoleophilaceae bacterium | reverse complement strand
CCCATCTCGGCACGCTCCGGATCGCAACCCTCGACAGGGCCCATTTCACGCGGCTGCGGCCACACAGCGGTGAAGACGCCTTCGTCCTGCTCCCGGCGAGTGAGCCCCGAGCAGCCTCGTAACGGATACGGGACGCCCCGGTGAGAGCCTTGGCGGCGAAGGTGACCACCGGCGAGGTGTCCGCCCGGCCAATCCGTAACGGATCCCGGACGCGCGAGTGGGAGGCTGGGGCCATGACAAGCGCATCCAGAGGGCCGTTGGAACGTGCCGGCGGTCCTCAGTGTCGTGCGCACCCCGAGGCGAGGCGATGAGCCAGCGCAACGGCCCGCTCGCGGCCCGCGGCCAACAGGCGGGCGCCACGCGCCTGGCTTGGGGGGTAGCGGCGGGCTCGCTCACGCTCCTGTTGTCCGGCTACGTGGTGTCCGCAGCGGGCGGAGCCGGCATCGAGCTCGGCCCCGATCTCTTCATAGCGACGATCACGCTCGTGTTCTCGGTGGTGGGCGCGCTGATCGCGTCTCGACACCCGGGCAACGCGATCGGCTGGATCTTCCTGGGGGCCGCCCTGGCCACGGGCCTGGCGACTCTGGCCGGGGGGTACGCCGAGTACTCGCTCGAGGGCGACGATGGGCCCGGGGCTCTCGGGCAGACCGCGGCGGCGTACGCAAACGTCTCGTGGGTGCCGTTCATCCTGGTACCTCCCACCTTCTTACTGCTGCTGTTTCCCGACGGCCGCCTGCTTTCGCGCCGCTGGCAGCCGGTCGCGTGGTCCGCGGGGTTCGGCATCGTCGGGACCTTCGCGGCAGAGGCCATGCGGCCCGGTCCGCTGGCGGACTTCCCGCAGCTCGCGAACCCCTACGGGGTGGAGAGCCCGCTGGTCGAGGGCCTTGAGGCCCTGGGCGCGCTGGCCCTGCTGATCGGGCTGCTCGGGTCGGCTGCGTCCCTCATCCTCAGGTTTCGCCGTGCGTCCGGGCAGCAGCGCCAGCAGATCAAGTGGCTCGCCCTTGCGGGGGCGGTCGCCGCCGTCACCGTGCCGCTCGCCTCCGTCGGCTACGAGCTGTGGGGCGAAGACGTCACCAACATCGCGAGCATGATAAGCGTGCTCGGCCTGCCGGTCGCAGCAGGGATCGCCATCCTGCGCCACCGCCTCTACGACATCGATGTCGTGATCAACCGCACGCTGGTCTACGGCGCGCTCACGGCAATGCTCGCGGGGGTCTACCTCGGCAGCGTGCTGGTGCTCCAGCTCGCCCTGAGCGCCGTGACCGAGAGGTCGGGGCCCGCGGTGGCGGCCTCGACACTGGCCGTCGCCGGGCTGTTTCGCCCCGCCCGCGCTCGCATCCAAGCCGTGGTCGACCGCCGTTTCTTCCGGCGCAAGTACGACGCCGCGCGGACGCTCGAGAGCTTCGGTGCCCGCCTGCGCGACGAGGTGGACCTGGGGGCGCTGAACGCCGAGCTGGGCGCGGTGGTGCGAGAGACGCTGCAGCCCGCGCACGTGTCGCTGTGGCTGCGAGCGCCGGCGGAGCGCCGATGAGCAGGGTGCCCTCACGCTTGGTAACGCTTCCCGGACGCCCGTGGCGTAGCGTGGCGACCGAAAATCGCACGATCCCGACGACAACCGATGGCTCCTCGGCTGGGCTGGAGTCGGAGGGTGAGCGCGGCGGGGCGATGAGCACGGGAGCGTCGAGGGGCCGGGCAGCCGCGCCGGGTCGGGCAGCCGCGCCGTGTCGGAGCGGCGCAACCAGGTCGCTCCCCGTGCGGGCGCCGGGGGCCGGCCGGTGACCGCGACGCGGCTTGCCTGGGGGCTCGGGGCGCTGGCGCTGGCGCTGCTGGTGGCCGGCTACGGCACGGCGATCGCGATCGACGCGTCCGTGTTCGCGACGCTGGATCTCCTGGTGCTGGCGATCGCCGTTGCGTTTGCGATCGTCGGGGCGCTCGTGGCCGCGCGCCACCCGAGCAACCCGATCGGCCGGATCTTCCTCGGCGTTGCGCTCTCGTTCGGCCTCTACGGGGTCACCGAAGGCCTCCAAGCGTACGGGTCGCAGGCCGGCGCCGATCCGGGCGTGCTCGTCGGCGCCGCAGCCGTGTACAACGAGCTGATCTGGGTCTGGTTCGTCCTGGTCCCGCTGGCGTTCGTGCCGCTGCTGTTCCCGGACGGGCGGCTGCTGTCGCGCCGCTGGCGCCCGATCGCCTGGTGCGCGGGCGTGGGCATCGCCGGCGCGTTCATCACCTCGAGCCTGACGCCGGACCTGCTCCCGGCCTCCGCGTCGGTCCGGAACCCGTTCGCGACGGACAGCCCGCTCGTCGATCCGCTCAGTTTGGTCAGCCTGCTGCTGATGTATGTCGGCATCTTCGGTTCGGTGGCGTCGATCGTCGTGCGGTTCCGTCGCGCCGGGCGCGTGCAGCGCCAGCAGATCAAGTGGTTGGCTGCCGCGGGGGCGCTGCTCGCCGTCATCGCCCCGCTCGACGTCGCGCTCGAGTCGGTCCTCGGGGGCGCCGCGTTCACGGCGACCACGCTCGCCGCCATGGGCTTGCCGGCGGCCGTCGGGGTCGCGATCCTGCGCTACCGCCTCTACGACATCGACGTGGTCATCAATCGCGCGCTGGTCTACGCGACGCTCACCGCCAGCCTGGCCGGCGCCTACCTGGGCGTGGTGTTGATCCTCCAGCTGGCTCTTGGTGGGTTGACCGAGAGCTCAAACCTGGCCGTGGCGGGCTCGACTCTGGCGGTGGCTGCCCTGTTCCGCCCCGCCCGCGCTCGCATCCAGGCTGTGGTCGACCGGCGCTTCTTCCGGCGCAAGTACGACGCCGCGCGCACGCTCGAGGCCTTCTCGTCGCGGCTGCGCGATCAGGTCGAGCTGGGCGCGCTCAGCGCCGAGCTGCGCGGCGTGGTCGCCGACACCATGCAGCCCGCGCACGTGTCGCTCTGGCTGCGGGAAGGGTCGCGATGAGAGGCGAGCGGCGAACGCTCGCCTGGGGCCTCACCGTGCTCAGCGTCCTGCTCGCCGTGGGCACGGTCGTATTCGCGCTGCTCGATCACGCGGCCGCCGACTCGGCTCCCCTGCTGCGGATTCTCTTCCTGGCCGTTCCGCTGTCGTTCTCAGCGGTGGGCGGCCTGCTGACCGTGCGGCGTCCCGAAAACAGCATCGGCTGGCTCTGCCTGGCGATCGGGCTGCTCTGGTCGATCGAGGGCGCGGGGTTCACCTTCGCCACCTGGGCGGGCAACAGCGGCAGGCCGGAGGCGGCCGAATGGGTCGGGCTGCTCGGGTCGCTCTGGCTGCCGGCCGTCGGCCTCATCGGGACGCACCTGGCGCTTCGCCTGCCAGGCGGCTCGCTGCTGTCGCCCCGCTGGCGCTGGTACTCGCGCTTCTGCACGGTCGTGATCGTGCTCGTCGGCGTGCTGGTCCTCACCGAGCCGGGTCGCGTGGCCGAGGTCCCGGGGACGGAGAACCCTCTCGCATCCGAGCCGCTCCAGTCTCTCGGTCCGCTCTTCCTCCTGGTCCCGTTGAGCGTCTTCGGCGCCACCTGGTCCCTCGTGCGGCGCTACCGGCGGACGGGAGGCGTGGAGAGGCTCCAGATCCGCTGGATTGCGCTCGGAGGCCTCTTCTTCCTCGTGGCGGTGCTCACCGCGTTCATTCCCACCTTGCTGGGGGCCGCCGAGGGCAGCGCTTCGGGCGTCGTGGAGGGTGTCTTCTACGTGGCGTGCAGCGCGATCCCGGTCGCGATCGGCATCTCCGTGCTGCGCTACCGCCTCTACGACATCGACGTCGTGATCAACCGCGCGCTGGTCTACGGCGCGTTGACCGCGACGCTCGCGGCGGCGTACCTCGGCAGCGTCCTCCTGCTCCAGCTGCTGCTCGGTCCGCTTACCGAGGGCTCCAACCTGGCGATCGCGGGCTCGACGCTCGCGGTGGCGGCGCTCTTCCAACCCGCCCGCGTGCGCATCCAGGCCGCCGTGGATCGCCGCTTCTTCCGGCGCAAGTACGACGCGGGGCGCACGTTGGAGCGCTTCGGAGCGCATGTGCGCGACGAGGTCGCGCTCGACTCGCTGAGCGCCGAGCTGCGAGCTGTCGTGGCCCACACGATGCAGCCGGCCCACGTGTCGCTGTGGCTGCGCAAGGCGGGCGAGTGACCGGCCGGGGGGCGCGCCGCCTCGCTTGGTCGCTCAGGGACAAGCCGGAGCCCATCGCGGTCCACGGCCTGGCACTTCGTAACGCATCCCGGACGCCCGTGGCCTAGAAAGGGGCTCAGATGGCTGCCTTGACCAAACCCTTCCGCCGCCGGCTACGGCGACAGGACCGCGAGGCGGCGAAGGCCGCGGCGCAACCCGCGCCCGCGGCGGCGGCCGCCCCGGAGCAGCCGCCCGTCGAGATCGCGCCCAATGACCCGCTGCTCGCCTACTTCCAGACGGCGAGCGAGGCCGTCGACGTCGAGGCCCTCGAGCTCGACTCCCCCGCCCTGCGAGAGCTCAAGGCCGCCGGGGTCAGGCTGGCCGTGCCGCTGGTGAGCC
>JACCZR010000149.1 GCA_013695855.1 Thermoleophilaceae bacterium | reverse complement strand
CCGGCGCCCGCCCCGGCCTCGCCGGCGAGGATAGCCCAGGCCTCGGGTTGCTCCTCGACGAAGGTGAAGAAGGCGAGCAGCCCGTTCCACAGCCGCTCGTCGGGCTCATCAGCCGTCTGCGCCGCCTGGTCGAGGGCCTCGACCAGCGCGGTCCGAGATCGCTCCATGCACGCCCGGTACAGGCCCTCCTTGGAGCCGAAGTAGGCATAGAGCATCGGCTTCGAGATCTCGGCTCCGGCCGCGATCACGTCCACCGAGGCGGCGCGGAAGCCGCGCTCGGCGAAAACGCGCTCGGCTACGGCCAGCATCTGGCGCTCTCGGACGGGGCGGGCGAGCCTCATGGACCCCACCCAATCAGGTTTCCCCACCCCCTACCTCAGGTAACCTGTGCGGGGCATGGCAGGGATCGCCACAGGGGGGCGTCTTTCGCCGCCCCTGGCCCCATTGGAGGCCCTGGTCGAGCGCTACGACGCGTCGGCGCTGGAATTGCCCGGCGGCAAGGGCCGCATCCGCCTCGAGGTGACCGGCCACGGCGAGTTCGACGTGCTCCTGAACCGCCGGCGCGCCTCGCTGCGACCGGCCTCCTCGGCCCACCCCGACGCGCTGCTGTCCGCCGACCGGGCGACCTGGGGGAAGATGGCCCGGGACTTCCGTGCGGGTATGACAGCCTTCCGGCGCGGCCGCCTCACCGTCCGGCGCAACCTCCACCTCGGAGTGGGCTTCCTCGCGGCCACGAGCGGCAGCGCCGAGCCCGGGCGCCTCGAGTTCTCCTCGCTGAAGACCGAGATGGGCACGCTGGCGATGGCCGCGGGGGGAACGGGCGAGCCGCTGGTCTGCCTGCACGGCCTGGGGGCGACGAAGGCCTCGTTCCTGCCCACCATCGCCGACCTTCCCGGCGACGACTTCCGCGTGATCGCGCTCGACCTTCCGGGCTTCGGCGACTCGGTAAAGCCGATCGGCGCTCGCTACGACGCCAAGTTCTTCGCGCGCGCGACGGTGGCCGCGCTCGACGCGCTCGAACTCGACCGGGCGCACTTGGCGGGCAACAGCATGGGTGGACGGGTGGCGATCGAGACGGCCTTCCAGCATCCTGATCGAGTTGGCCGCCTCGTGCTCCTGAGTCCCGCGCTGGCCTGGTTGCGCGACCGTCCCTGGGCGCCGTTCCTGCGCCTCGTGCGCCCCGAGCTGGGGCTCCTGCAGCCGGCGCCGCGACCGGTCGTCGACCAGATCGTCCGGCGCTTGGTGCCGGGCGCGATGGACGGCTGGGCTGCCGCCGGGGTCGACGAGTTCCTGCGCGCCTACTACGACCCGCGTGGCAGGGCCGCGTTCTACGCCGCCGCGCGCAACATCTACCTCGACGAGCCGGGCGGGGAGACGGGCTTCTGGAAGCGGCTTTCGACACTCGAGGCCGAGTCGCTGTTCGTCTGGGGACGCCAGGACAAGCTGGTGCCGATCGCGTTCAAGCGCCACGTCGCGCAGGCGCTGCCGGCCGCGCGCCACCTCGAGCTCGACTGCGGTCACGTGCCCCAGGTCGAGTCGCCGCGCGAGACACACCGGGCCGCGCGGAAGTTCCTGCTCGCGGGGTAGAGGCGGGATACTGCCCGGCGTGGAGGGCAGCCCCCGCACACAGCCGCGTCCCGAGCGGCTGACTGTGGCCGTCACCGGGCCGACGGGCGACATCGGCCGGGCGCTGATGAGCGCGCTGGAGCGCAGCGACCAGGTGAAGACGGTGCGCGGCATGGCCCGCCGCGAGTTCGATCCCGCCGAGCGCGGCTGGACCAAGGTCGAGTACACCCAGGGCGACGTGCTCGACCGCGATTCGGTCGAGAAGCTGGTGGCCGGCGCCGACGTGGTGGTGCACCTGGCGTTCATCATCTTCGGCTCCCACACCGAGACGCGCGACGTCAACCTGCGCGGCTCGCGCAACGTCTTCGAGGCGGCCGTGGAGGCCCGGGCCAAGCGACTGGTCTACACCTCGTCGGTGGCGGCCTACGGCTTCGAGCCCGGGCGCCCACACGAGCTGACCGAGGACATCGAGCCCCAGGGCACGCCCTCCTTCTACTACTCCGCGCAGAAGGCCGAGTTGGAGGAGGCCTTCAAGAGCGCGGTGGCGGGAGCCGAGACCGACGGCTACGTGTTTCGGCCCTGCATCGTGGCCGGCGCGGACGCCCCGACGCTGATCGAGGAGCTCTCGCGCAACTTCTCGCTCGGAGGCCGGATCCCGCCGCTGCGCGCGCTCATCCGCGCGGTGCCCGGCCTCGAGCCCGCGCTGCCCGATCCTGGCGTGGCCTTTCAGCTGGTTCACCACGACGACGTGGCCGCGGCGGTACAGGCCGCGGTGCTGGGCGAGGGCGAGCCCGGGATCTACAACCTCGCCGCCGAGGGCGAGATAACGATGGGCGACCTCGCGCGCGAGCTGGGCTGGATCCGCATCCCCGTGCCGGGGCTGGCGGTGTCGGGCGCGGCCGAGGTGATCTCCCGGGTGCCGCTCATGCCCGCCCAGCTCGAGTGGATCCACGCCGTGCGGGTGCCCTCGCTGATGAAGACCGACCGCGTCCGGGGCGAGCTGGGCTGGGCGCCCGAGCACGACGCCCAGCAGACGCTGCGCGAGACGGTGGCCACGGCACGCGAGCGGGGGGTGGTGGACTGAGCGCGCCGTACTCGTTCCCGCCCGGGCCGCGGCGCCCCAGCCTGCTTCAGGCCGCGAACGTCATGAGCGATCCCTACGGCTGGATGTCCGCCCGCCGGGAGCGCTACGGCGACGTCTTCTCCTCGCGCTTTCCCTTCTACGGGCAGGTCGTGTACCTGGCCGAGCCCGAGTTGGTGAAGGGCCTGCTCACGGGCGACCCCTCGCTGTGGCACTCGGGCGAGGCCACGGCCACCGTGCTCGAGCCCGTCCTCGGCCGACACTCGGTCCTCTGCCTGGACGAGGACGCCCACCTGGCCCAGCGCAGGCTGCTGCTGGCGCCCTTCCACGGCGAGCGTGTGCGCCGCTACGGCGAGCTCATCGCGCAGCTGACCGCGCGCGAAGTGGAGCGCTGGCCCGTGGGCGAGGAGATCGAGGCGCGCTCGCGCATGCAGGAGGTCACGCTCGAGGTGATCCTGCGGACGGTCTTCGGCGTGCGAGAGGAGGAGCGCCTGCGGCTCTTTCGCAAGCGCATCAGGCGCCTGGGTGACTCCAGCAGCGCGCTCATCTGGTTTCCCATCCTGCGCCGCAACCTGGGCCGCCTCTCCCCCATGCGCCGCTTCCTTGCCGCCCGCGCAGAAGCCGACGAGGTGATCTACGAGGAGATCGCATCGCGCCGGGCGGAACCCGGCGCCGAGGAGCGCGACGATGTGCTCTCCCTCCTCCTCTCCGTCCGTCACGAGGATGGCTCGCCGATGAGCGACGTCGAGCTGCGCGACGAGCTGATGACCCTGCTCACCGCCGGGCACGAGACCACCGCCACCGCGCTGTCGTGGGCGATCGAGCGCCTGGTGCGCACCCCGCCGGCGATGGAGCGCCTGCAATCCGAGCTCGAGGAGGACGCCTACCTGGACGCCGTGGTGCGCGAGACCCTGCGCGTGCGGCCGGTGATCGCCGACTTCGGTCGCATGCTCACCCGCGACGCCGAGGTGGCCGGCCACATGCTGCCGGCGGGCACGTTCGTGATGGCGGCCATCGCCGCGATGCAGGTGCGACCGGACCTGTGGAGCGATCCGCATGCCTTTCGCCCCGATCGCTTCCTCGAGGACGGCGCGGGTGAGAGCTACTCGTGGGTGCCCTTCGGCGCCGGCGTGCGCCGCTGCCTGGGTGCCGCGTTCGCGCAGATGGAGATGCGGATCGTCCTGCGCGAGGTGTTCGGGCGGGTGCGCCTGCGCGCGGCCTCGCCGCGCGACGAGAAGGCGCGGGTGCGCCACGTGACGGTGGTCCCGGCGCGCGGCGCGCGGGTGGTGGTGGAGGAGCGCCTCGACTCGGCGGCGTCGGCGGGCGCCGCCGTCGC
Source organism: Thermoleophilaceae bacterium (assembly GCA_013695855.1). GTDB lineage: Bacteria > Actinomycetota > Thermoleophilia > Solirubrobacterales > Thermoleophilaceae > JACCZR01. The sequence goes on along the minus strand of JACCZR010000149.1, from coordinate 5,275 downwards.
CTCGGCCGTCACCTAACGCTTGGCGCCGACCACGACGTAGAGCTTCGAGCCCCGGGCCACCGCAGCCGTGGCGGGGTCGACCGCCCTGACCGAGCCGATGCCCGCCCGCTTGGCCAGCGCCTTGGCCGCGGACTTCGACCCCCGCGCGTAGAGCACGGCCGAGCGCTCGACGGGGCGCGGGGCGTTGGCCACCGTGCCCACGCGGAACCCCTTGGCCTTCAGGCGCTTCCCCTCCTCTGCGGCGGCGCCCGGCTGGCCGACGCCGCTGAGCACGGCGGTCCGGGCCTTCTTGGCGGCGGCCAAGCCGGCGGGCCGGGGCTTGGCTCGGGCCTTTTGCCTGGCTCGAGCCCTGGGCTTGGGTCGAGCCCTGGGCTTGCCCGTAGGCGGCTCGTCTGCGGGCGCGGGCTCACTTGCCGGCGCGGGCTCGCGCTGCTTCGCCGGCGGCGGCGAGGCGACTGGCACGGGCTCCGAGGACTCCTCCGAGGACCCCGTGAAGGGATCGCGCTTCTCGGGAGAGAGGACCACGGCCGAGACAACGGCAACCGCCAGCACCGACGCAACCACGGCGGCGAAGGGCCAACCCGGCTTGGCGGGCCGCTGCGCGCCGGGCGGGCCCGCCCGGACGGGCGGCGGGGCTGGATCGCAGGGTTCCATACTCGTCCTCGGGCGCTCGGCACCGGCCATTGTGGCCTGCATCGGCACCTCAACTTGTGAAGATGAGGCTCTCGCTGAGCTCCCACAGCCGCCGGCGGGCCTCGGAGTCGTACGCCTGGCGATCGGCGGTCGACTCCTCCTGGCCGTCGAAGTAGCGCCCTGTGCCGGGCGAGTTCACCACGTACATCACGGCGTCGGCGCCCTGGTCAACCGTGCTGCGCGCGCCACCGGGCCCCATGAAGGCCCGCACCATCTGGGTGTCCATCAGCGTGGCGGGATGCAGGGCGTCGGAGGTCACCCCGTCCGGCGCGCGCTCGGCCAGCTCCAGCGTGAACAGGATCTGAGCCAGCTTGCTCTGCGAGTACGAGCGCGTGGAGGTGTAGCCGCGCTCGAGCATCACGTCGTCGAAGTCGATCTCCTGCTGGCCGATCGACGACACGTTGACCACCCGCGCGGGACGCAGCTCGTGCCAGAGCAGGAAGCCGGCGAGGTAGTTGACGGCGAAGCCCAGCTCGTGGCCGTCGGCGCTCAGGCGGCGCTCGCGGCCGGCGACGATGATCCCGGCGTTGTTGAGCAGCAGGTCGAGGCTGCCGTGCTCGGCGCTCACCTCGGCGGCCAGGCGGCGCGCGCCCTCGAGCGAGGACAGGTCGGCCAGATAGCTCGTCGCGGCCCCGGTGCTCTCGTGGGCCTCGGCAAGCCGTGCCTCGTCGCGCCCGTGCACGAGGACCGTCTCGCCGCGCTCGGCCAGCCGCCGCGCCACCTCCAGGCCGAGGCCCGCAGTGGAGCCCGTGACCAGGATGGTGCTCACGACGCGCCGACCACTTTCATGTCGCCTAGAGTCGCAGGAGTGACTGAGGCCCAAGGAGCGGGTGGTGCTCAGGCCGCCCCACCGCGCGACGAGGCCCTCGAAGCCGCGCGCTGGGACCTCGAGCCACTGCTCGACAAGGGCTCGACCGACAGCCTGCTCGACGAGGCCACCGAGCGTGCGCGGGCCTTCGCCGAGCGCTACCGCGGCAAGCTGGCCTCGCTCGACGTGGCAGGGCTGACCGAGGCCATGCGTGAGCTCGAGGCCATCTTCGAGCGAGCGGGTCGCGCGGACAGCTTCGCGACGCTGACGTTCTCACTGGACACCGAGGACCCAAAGCGCGGTGCGCTGATGCAGCAGGTGCACGAACGCAGCGCCGAGCTCCAGACCGAGCTCTTGTTCTTCGACCTGGAGTGGAACGAGCTTCCCGGCGATCACGCCGCGCAGCTGCTCACAGACCCCGAGCTCGCCTTCTGCGCGCACTACCTGCGCACCCTTCGCCGCTACCAGCCCCACCAGCTGAGCGAGCCCGAGGAGCGGGTGCTCACCGAGACCGCCGTGACCGGGCCCTCGGCCTTCCGGCGCCTGTTCACCGAGCTGGTCTCCGCGTTGAGCGTGGAGCTGCCCGGCGCCGACGAGCCCGTGCCGGTCATGCAGGCCCTCTCGTTCCTCCAGGACCCCGATCGCGAGCGCCGCCGCGAGGCGGCGGCCGGCGTGACCGCGGCGCTGGAGCCCGGCTTGCGCACGCGAGCTTTCGTGACGAACACCCTCGCCGCCGACAAGGCGACCGAGGACCGCCTGCGCGACTACCCGCACTGGCTGGCCGAGCGCAACCTCGCCAACGAGGCCAGCGACGAGTCCGTGCAGGCCCTGATCGACTCCGTACAGGAGCGCTACGAGCTTGCCCGCCGTTGGTACAGGCTGAAGGCGCAGATCCTCGGGCTCGACCGCCTGGCCCACTACGACCGCATGGCTCCCCTGGGCGAGTCGCCCGAGCGCATCGGCTACGACGAGGCGCGCGAGCTCGTGCTCGACTGCTACCACGGCTTCTCGCCCGAGCTGGGCACGGCCGCGGCGGGCTTCTTCTCGAACGGCTACGTCGATGGTCCGCCCGAGCCCGGCAAGCGCGGCGGCGCGTTCTGCGCCTACGCGGTGCCGAGCGCCCACCCCTACGTGCTGCTCAACTACACCTCGCGCCCGGGCGACGTGCTCACCATGGCCCATGAGCTCGGCCACGGCGTGCACGCCGTCCTGGCGCGCCCGCAGGGCCTCTTCCACTTCTCCAGCCCCCTGACGGTGGCCGAGACCGCGTCGATCTTCGGCGAGACCATCGTGCTCGAGCGCCTCCTGGAGCGCGCCGGCGACGACCAGAGCACCCGCCTGTCACTGCTGGCCGAGTCACTGGACGGCGCGGTGGCCGCGATCTTCCGCCAGGTGGCCATGAACCGCTTCGAGCACGGCGTGCACACCGAGCGCCGCTCGAGCGGCGAGCTGTCGGTCGACCGCCTGAACGAGCTCTGGCTGGAGACCCAGGCCGACATGCTCGGCGACTCCGTCGAGCTGGGCGACGACTACGCAAAGTGGTGGTCCTACGTGCCGCACTTCATCGACACCCCCGGCTACGTGTACGCCTACGCCTACGGGCACCTCCTGGCGCTGTCGGTCTACCGCCGCTACGAGGAGGAGGGCGAGGCGCTGGTGCCGCGCTACCTCGAGCTGCTTCGCTGCGGTGGCTCGATGCCGCCCGAGGACCTCGGGCGGATCGTGGGAGTCGAGCTGGGCGACCAGGGCTTCTGGAGCTCGGGCCTCGACCTCATCGAGCGACAGCTCGAGGCCGCCGAACAGGCCGCCGCGGCTCTCTAGAACGAAAGTGGCAGCTCTTCGGCGGCGACCGGCCGGCTGAAGAGGAAGCCCTGCCCGAGCGGACAGCCGAGCTCGCGCAGGAAGCCGAGCTGCTCCTCGGTCTCGATGCCCTCCGCCACCGCGCGCATGCCCAGCCGCCGGGCGAGGTCGACCATGGCCGTGACCATCGCCGCCGAGCCGGGATCGCCCGGCAGGCGGGCGATGAAGGAGCGATCGATCTTCAGCACCTGGCACGGCAGCTCGGCCAGACGGGCTAGCGAGGAGTGCCCGGTCCCGAAGTCGTCGAGCGCGATGGTCAGCCCCTGCCTGCGCAGGCTCGACAGGACCTTCCTGGTGCGCACCGGATCGGTCATCGCCGAGGACTCGGTCACCTCGACCATCAACGACTGCGGCGAGAGGCCGACCCAAGCCATCTGCCCTGCGATGCGCTCCGCGAGCCCGTCGCGCCAGAGCTCCTGGAGCGAGAGGTTGACCGCGACTTCGAGCTTGTGGCCTTGCTCCTGCCAGACGAGGGCCTGCCGGCAGGCCTCACCGACCACCCACTCTCCGATCGAGTCGATCAATCCGAGGTCCTCAGCGACGGGGATGAAGCGAGCGGCGGGCACAAGGTCGTCGCGATCGGGCCAGCGAGCCAGGGCCTCGGCGGCGACGGTCTGCCCCCGCTGGAGGTCCACGATCGGCTGGTAGTGGACGACGAGCTGAAGGGTCTCGACCGCCTTGCGCAGCCGCACCGCGAGCGACAGGCGCTCCCAGCGGTCGGTGGTGTCGCCGCCGTGAAAGAGGGTGGGCTCCTCGCCCGGCCGCTTGGCCTGATGAGCGGCGGCGCAGGCGTGGCGCAGCATCACGGGCGTGCCGTCGGCGTCGAGGGGATACAGGCTGAGGCCCACCGCCGCGCTGGCGTACACCTCGCGGCCGTCGATCTCGTAGGGCGACTCGAGCGAGCGGTGCACGCCCTCGGCGATCGCCTGCGCTTCGTCGGCGGCCACCGCGCCGGCGCCACCTCCCTCGGCCGCCCCTTCGCGGCCGAGGTCGGGCGCGAGGATCAGGAACTCGTCAGCGGACAGCCGTGCCACGAGGTCCATGGGCCCGATAGCCTCGCGCAGCCGTGAGGCGGTCTGGCGCAGCAGCTCGTCTCCGCCATCGAAGCCGAGGCCCTCGTTGATCAGGCTGAAGCGGTTGAGGTCCACGTGCAGGACGGCCACCTGCCGCCGCCCGTGCGCGGCGCGGTCGATGGCGTCGTCCACGTGGGCGGTGAAGCGCTCCTTGTTGAGCAGGCCGGTCAGCGCGTCGTGGCCGCTCAGGTACTCGATGCGCTCGCGTGAGCTGTTCTCCTCGCTGAGGTCGTGGACGAGGGCCATGAACATCGGGAGCCCGCCGTCCTCGACCAGGCCGAGGGTCACCCGCGCGGGAAAGCTCGTGCCGTCGCGGCGCCGGCCGGTGGCCTCCAGCGCGCGGCTTGCCGTCGCGCAGGGGCTCGTCGAGGTCGGTCAGCCCGGAGCCCTCGAGCACCTCGGTGACCGCCCGGCCGCCGAGCTCGGCGCGCTCGTAGCCCAGGACGTTGCAGGCGCTCGGGTTGGCGTCGAGCAGCCGCCCCCCGGCGTCGTAGAGCAGGTACCCGTCCGAGACCCACTCGATCAGGGACCGCAGCCGGGCCTCCGCCTCGGCGAGCGCCCGCTCGGCATGCTCCCTTTTCTCCTGCAACGAGGTGCCTTGGCCGTGCATGGGCGCCCCCAGGCTACCGGGGTGGGTCAGCTCTGGCTACCGGCCCCACGCGGATTGGGCAGCGGCGTCAGCTTCGGCTCGATCTCCGCCCGGCGGTCCTCCAGGAACGGCGGCAGCGCCACCTTCTCGCCCAGGGTGTCGGCCGGCTCGTCGACCGCGAAGCCCGGGCCGCGGGTGGCGAGCTCGAACAGCACGCCGCCCGGCACGCGGAAGTAGACCGAGCGAAAGTAG
>JACCZR010000140.1 GCA_013695855.1 Thermoleophilaceae bacterium | reverse complement strand
AGACGCCTGGCCGGCTCAGGGGCCCGGCGACGCGTCCGCACCGGGCCGGCCCTGCCCGCCGACCGCCTGCTCTCCTTCTATCGCGAGGCCCAGACACGCTTTCGCGTCCGGCCGCGCGTCCTGGCCTCGGTCAACCTGATCGAGTCGGGCTTCAACCGCATCCGCAACAACTCGACCGCCGGGGCTCAGGGCCCGATGCAGTTCATTCCCTCCACGTGGCGCGCCTACGGGATGGGCGGCGACATCCGCGACCCCCGGGACGCCATCCTGGGGGCCGCGAACTACCTGCGAGCCTCGGGCGCCCCGCGCAACTACCGGCGGGCGCTGTACGCCTACAACCATTCGAGCCTCTACGTGGAGGCCGTGCTGCGCTACGCGAAGGTGATCGCCCGTGACCCCCATACGTTCTACGTGCTGCACTCTTGGCACATCTTCGTGCGCAGCGGTTCGGGTTTCCGCCGCATCACGGGCCCGGGGCCGCGCTAAGCTGCGATCCCGGTGGACCGCCGTCTCGCGAACAAGAACGTGCGCACCGGGTTGATCGCCGGCGCGATCGCCCTGATCGTATTCGGGGCCTCGTTCTTCGTCGGCTTCGTCTACTGATGGCCGACGAACGGGTCAACGGCGCGGGCCTCGCGCCGCCATCGGAGGCCGTGCACCTGCCCGGGCCGACCTACCTGCCCGCGGTGGTCGCGATGTTCACCACCATCGCCCTGGTGGGCGTTGTCCTCAACTGGATCGTGTTCGGCATGGCGACGGCCGTGGTCCTCTACTGCATCGTGCGCTGGATCAACGACGTTCGCCGGGACATCGGCGACCTGCCGCTCGAGCACTGAGGCCCGGCGCAGCCGGGATGTCCGCAGGGCCTATTCATTCTCGTTGCTCTCCTCGAGCTTCTGCTTCTCGGCCTCGGCGCGCTCCTCGAGCTTCTGGCGCAGGTAGTCGGCCTTCTCAGCGCGGCGGCCGTGGGTCTCGGTCTCCTGGTCATCCACCGCATCGTCCTCGCGCTTACGCTCCTCGCGCACGCGCTCGATCTGCGAGCGCTTGAGCTCGCCCGTCTTCGGATCCTCGGCGGTCATGCCTACGCGGACTTCTCCTGGTCGGGCCGTTCGGGAAACTACCTGACGCGGGGGCGCCTAACCCAAAATCTTACGGTCGCTAATCCAAAGCACTCCTTTCGTGCGTATAGAGGGCGATGTCGTTCGCGGCCAAGCGCCAGTCCACCATCGACCGCCGCCGGGCGCTCTACGAGGAGGCGGGAGAGATCCTCGAGCGCGAGTACGAGTCCGACCTCTCGCTCGACCAGGTTGCCCTGCAGGTGGCCGCCTCTCGGCGCCAGCTCCAGCGGGCCTTCGCCGAGGCCGGCGAGACCAGCTTTCGCACTTACCTCCAGAAGGTGCGGATGGCCAGGGCCGCCGAGCTGCTGCGCGAGAGCGCCCTACCGGTCAACCAGGTGGCAAGCTCTGTGGGCTACCGCCAGCCCGCCCAGTTCGCCAAGGCCTTCCGCCGGCACCACGGGTCCCCGCCCTCGAGCTTTCGCTCAGGCGCAGCGGGCCCGGTCGCGGCCTAGAGCCTTTCGCCGACCGCTACCGAGATCGGCTCGGCCTCGGCCAGCCGCGTCGCGAAGTAGTCGTCACGTTCGACCTGGCCAAGGGCCATGAGCACCAGCCGCAGGATCCCCTGGTGGCCCACGAGCGCGGGCCGGTCCGCGCCGGCGAGCGCTTCGTGGGTCACCGCCCCGGCGCGCGCCAGGGCCTCCGAAAGGGGCTCCATGCCGGGGAGGTGAGCCTCGAACGGGCGCTCGCGCCAACTTCGAAACGCCTCCCCGAAGCGCTCTTCGGCGGCGGAGCGGTCGAGCCCCTCGATCGGCCCGTAGTCCACCTCGATCAGGCGCTGGTCCACGTGCAGCGCCGCGCCGGTGCTCGCGGCGATCGCCTCTGCGGTCACCCGAGCCCGTTCGAGCGGGCTCGTGTAGACGGCATCGACAGCGGCGAGCCGCAGGCTCTCCGCCGCCTGGGCCGCCTGCTCACGCCCCTCGCCGGTCAGCGGGACCTCGGTGCGCCCGGAATAGATTCCGCGAGCGGAGAACTCGGTCCGCCCGTGACGGACGACGTAGGCCGTCTTCATCGCCCGCCCGAGCGCCAGTCCTCGACCTCCACCCAGCGCCGTTCGGCCTCCGCCCGCCGAACGGCGTCCATCAGCGCCTGGACGCGGAGGCCGTCGTCCAACGAAGGCTCGGGCGGCCGCCCCTGCCGGACCGCACCATGAAAGTTCTGCGCGACGTGGGCGAAAGCCTGCTTCGAGTCAGCGTCAAGCGGTCCCTCGCAGCGCAGCTCGTCGCCCTCGGTGCCGTACCAAAGGCGGCGCTCGGCATCGAGGCGGGCGGTGCCGCGGTCCCCGTGCAGCTCCACGAGGTCACCGCGACCATGGCGCGCGGTGGCGGTCATCGTGACGGTGGCGAGGCCACCCTCACGCATCCTCAGCATGAGCGCATACGTGTCCTCCGCGGTTACCCGGCGCGAGCGCTCGCCGTCGCTGCGCTCGGTCACCTGCACCTCCAGTGCCGCGGCGACGCTCGCCACCTCCCCAAAGGCCAGGAGCAGGAGGTCGAGGTCGTGGATGCCGTAGCCCTGAAGGCGTCCTCCCCCGAGCTCGGCATCCTGCACCCAGGTGAACGGGCGCGCGTCGGGCGTCGCATGGTCGGTGTGGACGAGCGAGACCTGGGCCAGCCGCGGGCGGCCCACGACCTCCGGCACGAGCTCGAGCAGGCGCCGGCGCGTGTCGTGGTAGCGCCGGGTGAAGTTCACGACGCAGACCACCCCCGCCTCCTCGACAGCCGCGGCTAGGGCCCGGGCCTCGGCCAGGTCGCCCGCCACCGGCTTCTCGCAGAGTACGTGCAGGCCGCGTTCGAGCGCGGCGTGGACCACGTCGCCGTGCATGAAGACCGGCGCGGCGACGTGAACCGCCTCGAGCCCGTCGGCGTCGAGGAGCTCATCGAGGTCCGTGGTGGCGAGCTCGATCCCCGCGTCCTGCGCCGCCTCCCTCGCCGGCTCCTCCCGCCGCGACCAGACCCCGACCGGCTCGAACTCCGACAGGTCGGTGTAGACCGGCAGGGCGCGGGTGCCGTATCCGGTTCCGGCGACCGCGATTCGAATCGGTGGGCTCACGGCTCGACAGTCTGCCTCGTCTTGCCCTTCCACGCAGGCGCCCAGTACGATCGGGGCGTAAACCACGACCGCGCCAGAGCGCTGTCCGAGGGAGGCAATCGAATCAGCGCCACCACGTCTGCCAACGACCCCGGAGGGGCATCCTCGCCGGCCGACCCCGCCGGCCAGAACGATCGCGACGTCGCGCCGGATTGGCTTGGCGCGGGAGAGTACTCGGCGCTTGCCGCGACTTCGGCGGCCGCGATCGCCGCCGCCGCTTGGGCCGGCCGCGGCGACAAGGACGCCGCGGACGGCGCCGCGACCGACGCCATGCGCTCGGCCCTCTCCTCGCTGCCCGGAAGCGCGGTGGTGGTCATCGGGGAGGGCGAAAAGGACGATGCGCCGATGCTCTACAACGGGGAGGAGGTGGGCGCCGGCGGTGGGGGCCACCGCTACCACATCGCGGTCGACCCGCTCGAGTGCACGAACTTCTGTGCGGCGGGGCTGCCGGGAGCCCTCGCGACGATCGCCTTCTCCGAAGAGGACTGCATGTGGTCCCCGGGACCGGCCTTCTACATGGAGAAGCTGGTGGTGCCCCCCGCGGCGCGGGAGGCCATCGCCATCGAGGAGGGGCCCGAGCAGAACCTGAGGCGGGTGGCCGAGGCACTCGGCAAGCCGATCGAGGAGATGCGCGTGGTGATCCTCGACAAGCCGCGCCACGAGAGCCTCATCGAGGAGCTGCGCAGCCTCGGCGCGCTGGTGGCGACACCCGCGGAGGGCGACGTGGCCGGGTCGCTGGAGGTCCTGCTTCCAGACGGCGGCGCCGATGTCTGCCTCGGCATAGGCGGAACCCCGGAGGGCATCATGACCGCGTGCGCCGCTCGATCACTCGGAGGAGGAATGCAGATCCGGCTCGCGCCGCAGGCAGACGAGGAGAGGGAGGCGGTGGCCGGAGCGGGCCTGGACGCCGAGCGCGTCTACAACCGCGACGAGATCGTGAGTGGGGACTCCCTGTTCGTCGCGACGGGAGTCACCAGCGGGACCCTTCTGCGCGGCCCGTGGCGCTCTGACAGCGCCATCCTCACCGAGTCGATCGTCATCGGCGCCGGAAGGGTGCAGCGGGTGGTGGAGAACACGTTCGGGTGACCCAGGTTTCGTCCCCCCCGGTCGCGGGGGAGCGATAGCTCACACGCACGGCCGGGCGGCCGCAGCGAAGACAGGCGAGAGGAGCACGATGGTCGAGCACGAGCACGCGCAGGAGCTGCAGGACACTGCGAGGGAGATCGTCTCCGAGGGCCGGGGCATCCTGGCGGCCGACGAGAGCACCGGCACCATCACGAAACGGTTCGAGCAACTCGGCATCGAGTCGACCGAGGAGAGCCGCCGCACGTACCGGCAGCTGCTCTTCACGACGGAGGGCATCGGCGAGTTCATCAGCGGCGCCATCCTGTACGACGAGACGATCCGCCAGTCGACCGACGACGGGACGCCGTTCCCCCAGGCGCTCAACGACCAGGGGACGATCCCCGGCATCAAGGTGGACACCGGAGCGAAGCCGCTCGCGCTTGCTTCGGACGAGAAGGTCACCGAAGGCTTGGACGGCCTACGGGAACGGCTCGAGGAGTACCGCGAGCTGGGTGCCCGCTTCGCCAAGTGGCGCGGGGTCATCCAGATCGGCGCTGGCATGCCCACCAGCTATTGCCTGGACGTCAACGCCCACGCGCTCGCGCGCTACGCGGCGCTCTGCCAGGAGGCCGGCATAGTGCCGATCGTCGAGCCCGAGGTGATGATGGACGGAGATCACCCGATCGAACGCTGCTACGAGGTCACCACGGAGACGCTGTACCGGGTATTCGCCGCGCTCTTCGAGCAGAACGTCTTGCTCGAGGGGGTGCTGCTGAAGCCGAACATGATCCTTCCCGGCAAGGACGCGGAGGAGCAGAAGAGCGTGGAGGAGGTCGCGCAGACCACCCTGAACTGCATGCGGACCGTCGTGCCCGCGGCAGTCCCCGGCATCGTGTTCCTGTCCGGCGGCCAGGGAAACGAGCCCGCCACCGCCCGCCTCAACGCCATGAACGAGATCGCGAAGCAGGACCCCCAGCCCTGGGAGCTCGCCTTCTCGTACGCGCGCGCCCTGCAGGGACCGCCGATCGAGACGTGGGTTGGCCAGGAGGAGAAGGTGTCCGAGGCCCAGGCTCAGTACTACCACCGGGCACGTCTGAACAGTGCGGCGCGCAAGGCGGAGTACTCAGAGGACATGGAGAAGGAGCTGGCGCCGGCGGCTTGACCGCCGCCAGGCCGGGCGGAGCCCACCGTGGAGCGTGTGGCACCGCCCCCGGCCAAGTCTGCCTGAGCACGTAGCGCCCTTCGCGGCCCCGGTCACCGCCCAGGATGGCGCCTAACCCCATCGAGGTGGGGACTGGACGCCCTTCACGGGCTATAACATCGCCGCCCGTGAAGGGGCACCCCCTGGCCAGGATGGTCCTGTACTCGGTGATCGCGACGATCGTCGGCACCGTGCTCGTACTGGTCATCGACTGGTTCCCGACCGGGGCCTCCACCGCGGCAGGGCCGATCGACCGGCTCTACGACGTCCTGCTGGTCCCCTCCGTGGTCATCTTCGTGCTGGTGATGACCGTCGTCATCTACTGCGCCGTCAAGTTCCGCGCAAAGCCGGGGGACCTTGGCGACGGCGCGCCGATCCACGGCAGCACGCGCCTCGAGATCTTCTGGGTGACCGTGCCTTTCATCATGGTCACCGCCCTCGCCGTCTACGGCTGGGTGGTGCTCGACGACATCGAGGCCAAGCAGCCCAACACGCTCATCGTCGGCGTGCGGGCGCAGCAGTTCGCGTGGCGCTTCACCTACCCTGACGAGGGCGACCTGAAGACCAACCAGCTCGTGCTGCCCAAGGACCGCCCGGTGGAGTTTCGCGTGACCACCAACGACGTCCTCCACTCCTTCTGGGTCCCTCAGTTCCGCCTGAAGACCGACACCGTCCCCGGCCTGACCACCAAGATACGCGTGACGCCGAACCGCGAGGGACGCTACGACGTGGTCTGCGCCGAGCTGTGCGGCATCGGCCACTCGACGATGCGCCAGGCCGTGCGGGTGGTCGCGCCGGGCGAGTACTCCGCCTGGAGCGCCCAGGCCAAGAAGCAGCAGAAGACCGTCGGCGGCGAGACCCCTCCGGAACCCGAATGAGAGCCGTCCGGTACCTTGCGGTCGTGGGATCGGAGGCGGACAGGTGACCCTGGCCGGCCGCCTCAAGGCGCCGGGCTGGTCCCGCGCGGCGCTTTCCCAGCCGATCGGCTTCCTCGTAGCGCTCGGTGTGGTGGTGGGCGTGCGCGCCCTCTACGGCTACGACCCGTTGGTCGACTGGGACGCGATCATCACCGTCGTCCTGATCGCCCTGCCGCTGGCCTTCTTGGTGGGCATCGGCTGCTTTGACTACTGGTTTCGCTGGGCCTCGGGCGCACCCACGGTCCCGGAGGACCACTCCGGCCACGGCGCCCGGTCGTGGAAGGACTACTTCTACGTCAACACCGACCACAAGGTCATCGGGATCCAGTACATCGTGACGACCTTCTTCTTCTTCATCGCCGGCGGGCTGATGGCGATGGTCATGCGCGCGGAGCTGGCCCAGCCGGGCACGCAGTTCGTCGAGCCCAACACCTACAACGGCCTGTTCAGCGTCCACGCGTCGCTGATGATCTTCCTGTTCATCATCCCGGTCTTCGCCGGGATCGCGAACTACGTGATCCCGCTGATGATCGGGGCGCCGGACATGGCCTTCCCGCGCCTGAACGCGCTGTCGTTCTGGATGCTGCCCACCGCCGGCATCCTGATGCTGGCGTCCTTCTTCGCAGACGGCGGAGCGTTCGCCACGGGCTGGACGGCGTACGCGCCGCTCTCCACCGAGACCCCGCTCGGCCAGACCTTCTTCACGATCGCGGTGCAGTTCGCGGGCGCCTCCTCGATCGCGACGGCGCTGAACTTCCTCGTGACCATCATCACCATGCGCGCGCCGGGAATGACCTTCTGGCGCATGCCCCTGCTGGTGTGGGCCAACTTCACGACCTCGCTGCTGGTGGTCATAGCCACGCCCTTCATCGCCGGCTCGCAGTTCTTCGTGCTGCTCGACCGCTCGCTGGGCACGAACTTCTTCAACGTGGGCGCGAACGGCGACGCGCTGATGTACCAGCACGTCTTCTGGTTCTACTCCCACCCGGCGGTCTACATCATGATGCTCCCGGGCTTCGGGATCGTCTCGGAGGTGATCTCGGCCAACGCCAGGAAGCCGGTGTTCGGCTACAGGATGATGGCCTTCTCGCTGATGGCGATCGTGGTGCTCGGCTTCACCGTCTGGGCGCACCACATGTTCGTCTCGGGCATGTTCAGCTGGCTGAGGGTGCCGATGATGATCACCACGATGCTGATCGCCGTGCCGACGGGCATCAAGATCTTCTCCTGGCTCGCCACGCTGTGGAGAGGGGTGATCCACCTGACCACGCCCATGCTCTTCGCCTTGGGCTTCATCACCATGTTCACCCTGGGCGGAATCAGCGGGATCATGCTGGCCGTCATCCCGGTGGTGATCCACGTGTCGGACACCTACTTCGTGGTGGCCCACATCCACTACGTGCTCTTCGGCGGCTCGGTGTTCACCATCTTCGCCGGCATCTACCACTGGTTCCCGAAGATGACGGGCCGGATGTACGACGAGAGCCTGGGCAAGCTCCACTTCTGGCTCTCGTTCGTCTTCTTCAACCTCACCTTCGGCCCGATGCACCTGGTGGGCGTCGACGGCATGCCGCGCCGGGTGGCCGACTACGCGGAGCAGTTCGCCACGATGAACGTGATCATCTCGGTGTCGAGCTTCCTCTTCGGGCTCTCGTTCCTGGTCTTCCTCTACAACATGGTCACCTCGTGGCGCAACGGGCCGAAGGCCGCCGCCAACCCCTGGCGAGCGCACACGCTGGAGTGGCAGGTCTCCTCCCCGCCGCCGATCTTCAACTTCGACGAGGTGCCCACCGTGGTCGGCGGCCCCTACGAGTACGGGGTACCGGGCGCGGTGCACGGCGTGTTCAAGGAAAAGCGGGGCGCCGCGGTGCCCGCGGGCGGTGGGGGCGCACCGCCTCCGGCCGAATGAGCGAGCCCGGGCGAATCCTGGTCGTCGCCAACGAGACCGTGGGCAGCACGGGGCTGATCGACGCGGTCAAGCGCCACGCCGACACGGGCGAGATCTCGGTGCACGTGGTCTGTCCCCAGAACGCCCCCAAGCATGGCTACGTGATCTACGACGGCACGATCAGAGAGGCCGCGGAGAACCGCCTCGCCCTCACCCTCGCCCAGCTGCAGGAGATCGGGATCGAGGCCACCGGTGAGGTCATGGACCCCGACCCCTACTCGGCGATCATGGACGCCGTGGGCGAGTCCCACTACGACGAGATCATCGTGTCCACGCACCCCGAGACCCGCTCGGGCTGGCTGCGCCAGGACCTCATCAGCCGAGTGGCCAAGGGCTCGGACATACCGGTCGAGCACGTAGTTGTGGACCTCGACGCCGACCGCGAACTGGGCAAGCGGACCCTGGTGGTGGCGAACCAGACCGTGGGCGGCGAGGCGCTGATCAGGCAGCTCGAGGAGATCTCCGAGGAGGAGGGCGCCCACAAGTTCGTGGTCATCTGCCCGGCCAACGAGGGCGACGAGGAGGCCGCCTCCGAGCGCCTGGCCCACACGCTGAAGCGCTTGGAGCACGAGGGCCTGCAGGCCGTCGGCCAGGTGGCTCACGGCGACCCCTACACGGCCATCCAGAACGCGCTGCAGTTCTACCCGGCCGACGAGATCGTCATCTCCACCTTCCCCGAGACGCGCTCGGGCTGGCTGCGCTCGGACCTCATCAAGCGCGTGCAGTCGGCCACCTCGAAGCCGGTGCACCACGTCGTGGTGGAGGACGAGAGCTGATGGAGTCCGCGAGCATCGCACCGGGCGGCCACGCCGCCGAGCACGCCGAGCACCACGGGCCGCCGGCGGCCAACCAGTCCTCGCGCCTCGAGTCGCAGTTCCTCGGGATGCTGCTCTTCATCATCTCCGAGGTCATGCTCTTCGGAGCGTTCTTCGCGGCCTACTTCTTCATCAGGGTCGTGGGAGAGGCCGACTGGCCGGCCAAGGGCGAGGAGCTGCCGGTAGCGGTCGCGGGGGTGAACACCGCGATTCTCATCTCCTCGAGCTTCACGATGCACTGGGCGCTGGAGGGAGCACGCAACGGCAACCGCCGCGCCCTCCGCGCTGGGCTCTTCACCACGATGATGCTCGGTCTCACCTTCCTGTCCATCCAGATCAACGAGTACGTGAACATCGGCTTCGCGCCTGCCGACAACGCCCAGGGCTCGATCTTCTACGGGCTCACCGGCCTGCACGGCGCGCACGTGTTCGTGGGGCTGACGCTGCTGACCTTCGCCACGATCAGGGCCTTCCGCGGGCACTTCTCGATCAAGGAGCACCGCGGGGTCGAGGTGCCGGGGATCTACTGGCACTTCGTGGACGTCATGTGGATCGTCGTGTACACGACCATATACGTCCTCTAAACCCTTGATCAACCCGGTCCGCTCCGAGCAGGAGGCCTTCCGCTTCCTGGTCTACGTGCTCGTCATCGCGGCGATAGTCGTGGGCGTCGTCCTGCTGGCGCGGGCGCTCTGAGACCCGAGTCTGACCTCGAGCTGGCCGAGCGCGCCGCGCGCCGGGCCGGGGCGCTCCTGCTCGAGCGCTTCGGGGGACCGGCGAGCGGGCTCGAACAGAAGTCCTCGAGCACGGACATGGTCTCCGACGCCGACCGTGACGCCGAGACGGCCATCGTGGACATGCTGCGCGCCGAGCGCCCCGACGACGGGCTCCTCGGCGAGGAGGACGCCAGCCGGGAGGGGCTCAGCGGACGGCGCTGGGTGATCGACCCGCTCGACGGGACCACCAACTACCTCTACCGCTTCCCCGCGTGGGTGGTGAGCGTGGCGGTCGAGGACAGCGAGGGCGGCCTGGCGGGGGCTGTCTTCGACCCTGTCCGAGACGAGCTGTTCGCGGCCGCGCGGGGAGAGGGCCTGGTCGTAAATGGGGAGCGCACGTCGGTGCGCGAGCCGGTGGCCACCGAGCGGGCGCTCGTGGCCACCGGCTTCTCCTACGAGTCAGCGCGCCGCGCCGACCAAGCTGCCGTGGTCTCGCGAGTCCTCCCCCGGGTTCGCGACATCCGGCGCGCCGGGGCGGCTGCCTTCGATCTCGCGCTGCTGGCGGCGGGTCGCCTGGACGGCTACTACGAGCGCGGCCTCAAACCCTGGGACTGGGCGGCGGGGCGGCTGTTGGTGACCGAGGCGGGCGGGACGGTGGTCGAGCTGGAGGACGAGCCGGCGGGGCTGGTGGCGGCGAGCACCCCCGAGCTTGCCGAGGCTCTCGTCGGGCTCGTCGGCTAGCCTGCGCGCGCATCCCCTCCACCGAAAGGCTCCCATGACACGCCGCCCCGCCCTGGCCTGCATCGCTGTCCTCTGCGCCGCGTTCGCGGCCGGCTGCGGCGGGCCGTCCAAGCAGGAGTACGCGAAGGAGGCCAACGGCATCTGCTCGCAGATCCAAAAGGACCTCCAGTCTGTGAGCAAAGGGGGCCAGACGAACAGCGCCTCGGAGATCAAACAGCGGACCGACCAGGCGGTCAAGGCCTTCGCGACGGGGGTCGACCGCATCAAGGATCTCGACCGCCCCGGCGGCGACGCCGGCAAGCAGGCCGAGCAGTTCACCGCGGCCTTCGAGCGCTTTCTCAACCAGGATTACCGCCCGGGGGTCGGGAAGCTGCAGAAGGCCGTCGGGAGCCGCGACCGCCAGGCGATCCGCTCCGCGGCGCTCGGGCTGCGGAACATCAACACCCAGGACGTGAACCGGCTCGCCGGGCAGGTGGGCGTCTCGGAGTGCGCCTCGG
>JACCZR010000135.1 GCA_013695855.1 Thermoleophilaceae bacterium | reverse complement strand
AGCTCATGCAGTCGCCGAAGTTCAGCGCGGCCTGGTGGCGGCCCTTGCCGAAGCGACGAAAGGCGTCCGCCGCGGCCCGCCAGTGCGGCTCGCCAAAGGGGACGGACGTGAGCTGGGCCTCCTCGGCAAACCGGCTCAGCAGCGTGCGACCCTGGTCGCCGAGCCGAGCCTGGAGGACGATGGCGGTCTCCGCCAGGGTCGGCGCGCCGATCCCGATCACAGGCGCGGAACCGATCCGTCCGACCAGCCACTCGTGGTCGGGCTCTCGGAGAAGCACCGCCACCACCGCTGAGCTGTCGAGAATCACACGCCGTGCTCGTCGTAGCCCAGGATGCTCTCGCGCTCGGGGCGGCTTACCTCCCGCCCGAGCTGATCGGCGGGAAGCTGCGGCCAGGCCTCGCTCTCGAGGAAGCGCCGCAGCGAGCTCTCACGGTCCGTGTCGGAGGCCCGCAGCGCGAGCCTGTCACGGCGCTCCGCGAGCGCCACGCGGACGGCTCGGGTCTTTGACTCGCCCGTCAACGCCGCCACCTCGGTGGCCAGGCGCTCGGCTTCGGGGTCCTTGATGCTGAGCGGCATGGTAGTAAGGTAGCAATCTGCAGGAGAGGTACCAGATGCAGGACCGCAGCCCGTTTGGTTTCCCCCGGCTTCGACGAGCAACCCCCGCGTTGGACGTCGGTGGCCCGACGCGGTCGGTCGACTGACAGCGCGCAGCCACGTAACCGACATCGACCGTCGGTTACGTCCGATGTCGGTAACATCGGTCAGTGTTCCTCAACCGCACAGACGAACTGGACGCGCTTGCACGCTGGTGGGATCAGCGCGGCTCGCGCCTCGGTCTGGTGTGGGGCCGCAGGCGAGTGGGCAAGACCGCCCTCCTCGAGGAGTTCTCGCGCGACCGACGGACCGTGTTTCACACCGCCGCGGGCCGACCGGTGGGCGACGAGTTGAGGCTGCTGGGGGACGCCGCCGGTCACATCACTGGGCTCGGCACACGCGACCTTGCCGCCAGACCCTTCGCCGACTGGGACGACGCGCTCGACACGATGGCCGACGCAGCCAGAAGCCAGCGCCTACTGCTGGTGATCGATGAGTTCCCCGAGCTGGTGGCGGCCAGCCCGGAGCTGGCGGCTGTGCTGCGCGCCTTCTGGGATCGTGCTGCGGGGCGTACCAAGCTGCGCGTGCTCCTGTGCGGCTCGGCCGTACGTACCATGCACGCGATGCAGGAGGAGCGAGCGCCGCTGTACGGGCGCTTCGACCTCTCGCTGCTGCTTCACCCGTTTCGACCGCACGAAGCCGCGCAGCTGCTGCCGCGCCTCAAGCCGGTCGACCAGGCGCTGGTGTGGGGCATCGTCGGCGGGGTCCCGCTCTATCTCAGCTGGTGGGATCAGGGAGCGTCGGTGGCGACGAACCTGCGCCGGCTCGCATGCACGCCGGGAGGGCGCCTGCTGGACGAGGGGCAGCTCGTGCTCGCCTCCGAGGGCGACATGGGCGGACTGGGCGAGCTCGTGCTGCGCGCGATCGCTGCCGGCCGCACTCGCCACGGCGAGATCGAGCAGGCCGTGCGTGCCGAGCCGGGACGCGTACTCGATCGCCTCGTGGAGCTGCGCCTGGTGGAGCGCGTGGTGCCCGTCACCGAGCGCCGCGAGCGCACCCGCCGGCGCGCCTACCGGATCGCCGACAACTTCTTGACCTTTTGGCTCGGCCAGCTCGATCGCCACCGTTCTGCTATCGGGCGCGGGTTGGGCAGCCAGGTGGCGCCGGTGCTCGCACGCCAGCTCGACGACCACATGGGCGATCGCTGGGAGGCGGCGTTTCGCGAGCACCTGATCCGGCTCGCGGGCCGCGGCGAGCTGGGCGAGGGGATCGTGGACATCGGCCGCTGGTGGCGAGACTCGCCCCCGGTCGAGATCGACGCGGTGGCGCTGGCGGGGCGCGGCCGGACGCCGGTGCTGGTGGGTGAGGCGAAGTGGGCCAAGCGGGTCGATGCGCGGCGGGTGGCGCGGGAGCTCGAACGCAAGGCCGAGGCACTGCCGGGGCTCCGCGTCGGCACGCCGCTCCGGTTTGCGGTGGCGGCGCGGGAGCGGGTGGACCATGGCGAGGGGGTGGTGGGGGTTACGGCGGCGGAGGTGTTCGGGGAGTGAGGCCGCAGAGCTCAGGCCGTTGAGCCACGTGGGCCGGAACTATGGGCTGGGGCCGTCGGCGGCCCTCAGGCGAGCTCGATGCCCAGCGCGACGCAGAGAGCCTTGTCGAGGCGCACGATGTCCGAGACGTTGAGGCTCCCGCGACACCGAGACAGCAGGGCCTTGCCGATCGTCACGATGTCGTCGCAGTTCGCGACGGAGTCGTGGTCGAGGCCATGCTCGGAACCCAAGGGGACCTCGGCTGGGTGGCCCCGGACAGAAGATGTGATCACCGCGACCGTAACTCGCGCGAGGACGGGAATCGCTTCGTCGCGAGTGAGCACCACACATGGCCGGCGACCCACTTTCGGAAGCTCCGCATCCCAGATGTCACCGCGCCGTACGCCGTTCAAGAAGTGGCTCCCGCGCGACCCCGGCTATCGCCGCTGAGACCCTTCCTCCACGATCTGCGCGAAAAGCTCGGCTCCAGCCTCACCGAGCTCGGACTCCTGGGGCCGAGCCTGGTAGGCGTTGCGATAGGCCTCGGCGATGGCCTCCCGCTCCGCCGTCGCGCGCGCGACGCGGGGGATGCCAGCCCGCAGAGCGTCGGCGGGGCTGGCGAAGCCTCGTTCTCTTGACACCTCTTCCAGGGCCCGAAGCTCGTCATCCGACAGCTCCACGGTGATTCGGGTCGCCACGCCGACGATGGTACGTGACGCCCATGAAGCGGGCTCTACACCCGGGCGCTGGACAAGGCCGAGACGTCACCCAGGTGTACGGGCCTGGGCTCCGTTGAAGCTGCCTCTCCCCCCGGACGGAAGACTTTTAGAACGTCGTCACCCAGGTCTACGGGCCTGGGCTCAGTTGAAGCACCTGGGCCGTAGGACGCAGTGCGGTAGTTCCTCGTCACCCAGGTCTACGGGCTTGAAGCCACCATTGCACCGACGAGACTGCTAAGACTCAGCGACCCGGGGTCACGACGATCTGAACAAGCATCGTCATCGACGCCGCCATCACGTCGACGAGCTGACGCCGGGCTGACGTAGTTCCCCGGGAGCCGGGTGATTAAGCAAGTCGACGTAGGCTCGTACACATGCGACGCACCCAGATTTACCTGGACGAGCGGCAGACACAGGAGCTTGACGAACGAGCCTCGACGCGCGGCGCGACTCGCTCTGAGCTGATCAGGGAGGCGGTCGACTCCTACCTCGGTGTGAACGAGGACGAGCTGGCGCGGGTCGCCCGCTTCCATGAGGCGGTCAAGGCGACGGCGGGAGTCGCCCCCTATCTCCGGGCCGGCGACGAGTACGTCGAAGAGTCCCGGGCCGCCGGCGGCCGCAAGCTGACCCGGCTGGAGCAGCGAGCCGGCTGACCGTCGTCTTCGACACCAGCGTCCTGGTCGAAGTACTGAGAAATCACCCCGATCGCCGTTCGCTGGGCCCAGTCCCTGGCTGAGTCTCGGCGTGCTCGGAGGTCACCCGCATGCCCGGCTTTGGCACCTGCGACCGCCTGAACGACTCCGAGCCCATCCTGACCCGGTAGCGGCGCTTCGCCACAGCGGCGCTGGAGTGGCTCGCCCCGATTGCGGCGCGGTGGTGTGCGGGAACTCGCTGGGCGGGTCCCTGGCGCTGGTCATCGCCCAGAACGACGCCACGAGCTGGCGGACGTTCTTCCGGTGACCCCGGCCGGCCTGGAGATGGCTCGCTGGTTCGGGCTGATCAACCGGGCCCATCCCACCCCGCCCCAGGAGTAGACCTGTCGCTTGGGCGGTGCGCGCGTTTGGAACCGTGCGCGCTCGGCAGCGCCGGGCTCGAGGCGAGGGTGGAACGCCGCTTTCCGGCGCTCTACGACGCGCGGTACGCGGCACGCGAGGTGAGCCGTGCGCTGTGGCCGCTGCTCGGGCCTCTGTTGACCGCGCTCGTCTTGATTCCCATACTTGCGCTGCTGGCCGGGCTGGTCGCGCTGCTCGGTCTCGTGGCGCCGTCAATCCACCTGCCGTCGTTCGATCCCCCCGATCTCCCGCTGCCCGACGTCACGGCGCCCGACTGGCTGCGGGCGATCGGCGATGCCATCGGGGCGGTCTTCTCGGTGCTGGGCCCTGCCTTGAAGTACCTCGCCATCGCAGTCGCGATCTTCTTCGGCGTGCGGCGCACCCAGAGCACACCCCGCCGGCGGGCCGAAGCGGAGC
>JACCZR010000134.1 GCA_013695855.1 Thermoleophilaceae bacterium | reverse complement strand
CGCCGATGCGCTCGGCTCCGACCTGGAGCGCTCGCTCGACGAGCTGCTCGCCGCGGGAGAGTGACCGAAGCCCGAGCCTGAGTCGCGCTCAGTCGGAAAACAGTCGCTGCAGGAAGCGTTCACGAGCCTCGAGGAAGCTCTGGGTGAGGTGGACGGGCTCGGCGTCTTCGTAGGCGACCTCCCTCCGCGGGCGCGAGCACGAGGCGGCGGACGTCAGCTCTGGCCTCGACCGCGGCGAGCGCCGCGCTGACCGCTTCCCGCTCGCGGGAGCTCGCTTCCCGCAGATCGGCGCTCTCGCCCTCGCCGGCCACCAATCGCTCCTGTGCTTCGCGCAGCGCCTCGCCGGCGTCGAGCAGCTCGTCGCGCAGCTTGGCCCCGCGGGCGCTGAACTGATTGAGCGACCACGCCACGCGGCTCGGCTTCTTGAGCACTCGAACGCCGTCCGCAGCCTCCCGATCGCCCTGAGTGCGCTGCTTCTTGGCGAGTTCGTTGCGCCCGCGCACGAAGTGGTCGAAGTCGCCGAGGTAGAGCTCGTCTAGGGCGTCGTCGTCCGCGGTGCGTCCCCTACTTGACCGTCAGCTCGCCTTTCATACCGCCGTCGGCGTGGCCCGGCACCGTGCAGAGGAAGGTGTACTTGCCGGGGGTTAGATTCTCCATCACCTGGGAGGTCCCGCCCGAGCCGACGACCGGGCCGACTTTCTTCCCCTCGATCCCGATGTTGTGCGGAATGCTTGCAGGGTTCTTCATCACGAGCGTCAGCGCGCCCGCGGGGCCGTTCGCCTTGCCGGCCACGAAGCTCAGGGCGCCCGAGGGGTCGGCGTCGATCTCCAAGCGATCGCCCTTCGCGTCGACCACCTTGTTCGAGACGTCGGGAGCGCCGGCGGTCGCCAGCTCGCCCGTGTCCTCGCCCGGCTGGCCGGCCACCTCGGCCACGTAGGCGGCCACGTCCTTTTTGTCGGCGCCGGTGACGATGTTGGCGGGCATCGAACTGTTGCGGCGCACCAGGGCGATCTGCTGCTGGACGACCCCGTCGACGGTCCCTGCACCGAAGCCCTCGTTGCGCGCCGGGCCGAACGCCTGGTCGAGGTTGGGACCCTGCACCCCCGAGGCATTGGCGCGGGCCAGGGCGTGACAGGAGGCGCACTTCTGCACGAACTTGGTCTTGCCGTTGATCAGGTCGGGCGCCTCGTCGCGGCCGCAGCCAGCCGTGCCGAGGGCCAGCACGGAGAGGGCCATCAGGGCGGCCAGGAACCTCTGAGGGGGAAGCCTCACGGGGCGGGAAGACTAGCCGAGCGCGGGGCCGGAAGCGTCGCTGTGAGCACCGAGCGCGCGGTGCTCGCCCGACCGATGCTAGGGCTGCGCTCCGGCGTCATGGGAGGGCACCCGCGGCAGCTCGGCCAGGTGGCCCTGCGCGGCGGCGATGACCCCCTGGGCCACGCTCTCCCAGCCGAAGCGTGAGCGCGCCATTCGCGCCAGCTCGGCGCCGGCGCGTGAGCGCTCGGAGGCGTCCAGGGACAGCCAGCGCACCAGCCGGTCGGCCAGCTCGGGCACCGCCCGTGAGCCGGGAGAAAAGGACAGCAGCGGCCGCAGCGGCTCGTCGAGCGCCGGGGCCAGCACCGACGTGACCTCGGCCAGGCCCGAGTGCGCGGCGGAGACGGGCAGGGCCCCGCACGCTGCTGCCTCGGCGGCCACCATCCCGAAGGCCTCCGGGAACGTGCTCGGCACCACCTGGGCCTCGAAGGAGGGCAGGAGGCCGGGCAGGGCGTCGTGCTCCAGGCGGCCGGTGAAGTGCACCCGCTCGGCGGCGCGCGGCGCAGCGTCGAGGTAGGCGGCGCGGCGCTCGGCGCTCAGCTCGTCGACGAAGGCCCGCAGATAGCGCAGCTCACCCGGAGGGCCGCCCTCCAGCTCGCGGCCGCGAGCCACCACCTCGCCCAGCGCCTCTAAGTCGGCGTTCGCCAGGGCGTCGACGATCTGCCCGAGCCCCGCGCGGTAGGTGCCGAAGCCCACCACGCACAGCCGCGCGGCGGGCACCTGGGCCACCACCAGCGGCCAGGCGGCCAGCAGCAGGTCGACTCCCTTGGAGACGATGAGCTTGCCCACGTAGCCCACGAGGCGGTCGTGGGCGGGGTTGAGCGCGCGCACCGCCTCCGCGGCCCCGGCCTCCCCTCCCCACGTCGCCGCCTCGGCGCCCTCGAGCGAGCGCGCCAGACCGAGCAGTCCCTCGGCGGCCTCCTCGGCGGAGCGCGGGTGAAACGAATGCACGTCTACGCCGGGTGGCCCGAGCCGGGTGCGGGCGGGCAGGCCGGGCTCGTCCATCACCTCCCACAAGCTCTCGGCCGTATGGCGCGAGCCCACCAGCACGGCCGAGGCGCCGGCCAGCCCCTCGCGGGCCCAGGACAGGAAGCGATCGCGGTGCGGACGCACGACGTACTCCAGCGCGCTTCCGTGGACCTTGACGGCGTAGGGCACCCGGCCGCCGAGAGCCCGGGCAAGGATCACCGGGCCCATGATCAGGTGGTTGGCCAGGGCCACGTCGGGCGCCACCGCGTCGACCACCTCGGTCACCGCCCGCGAGTTGAGGTCCACGTAGCGCTCGATCTGGGCGTCGTCGAGAGCGGGGAAGGGCACGGCCGTGAAGCCCTCGTACTCGTCGGCCACGTAGAGCGGCAGGAGCCCCTCGATGTCGGGCACGTGGACGGTGCAGCGGCGGCCGTCCACGAAGCTCAGCCCGTCGGTGCGACTCTCCTGGCAGACCAGGTGCACCTCGTGCCCAAGGTCGGCCAGCGCCCGGGCCAGGCTGGCGTTGTAGATGTTGCTGCCGGTGCCGCGCAGTAGGTAGCCGTGGAAGATGAGCACCCGCATCGGGTAATAGGATGCCGTGCCGATGGGACGGCGCCAGCTCTACCGCATGAGGACCCGTACCGACCGCGAGGTGATTCGCGAGGCCGAGCCCGGCACCACCTACGTGGACCGCGACAGCGGCGAGGAGTTCGAGGTGGTGGGCGCCGTGCTGCCGCTGGCCCCCTCCCCAAGCGATCTGCCCTGGGCGGTCGAGAACCTGCGCCTGTGCGGCTGCTCGCTCGAGCAGCTGGTGCCCAAGGACCTCAACGACTGCATGCACTGCGGGCGCCGCCTCCCCGCCATCCAGCCCTAGAGGCCGCCGGTCGTGTCCCGATCGCGCGCGGCTGCCCTTCTACTGAGCCTGCTCGCGCTCGCCGCGGCGGGCTGCGGCGGCGACGAGGAGCCACGACCGCGCCCTGCGCCCGAGCTGACCCTGCCCGAGTCCAAGCCGAAGACGGCGACCGACGCCGCTCCGGACACCAACACGGGCACCTCGACGCAGACCACGCCTGCGCCGCCACCGACCGACCCGCCTCCTACCGACACGACGCCGAACCCGTCCGGAGGCGATTCGGGCCGCACCCCCGCACCGGGCACAAGGCAGCAGGACTCTCCTCAGAACGACACCCCCCCTCCCAAGGGCTCGCCCGAGGAACGCTTCGAGGGGTTTTGCGAGGAGAACCCCGGCGCCTGCGGCTAGTACACCCTGCCCGACAGCCGACGGTCAGCGGCGCCCCGGCCGCGTGCGCGCCGGCCGCGGGGAGCGGGGGTGGCGCACCCGCGACGGCACCGGAC
>JACCZR010000119.1 GCA_013695855.1 Thermoleophilaceae bacterium | reverse complement strand
CCCGGGGTGGGAGGGTGCGGAGGTGCGGGGGTGCAGCTTCGGTTCGCTCGGGGGCGCGCCCGGCCCACTCGCGCAGCCGGCGCACGTCGCGCGCCTGCGAGAAGTAGAGCGCGGACAGCACCGCGAGCCCCAACACCGCGGCCAGCCCGGCGTAGGCGCCGATCTCCTGAAGGATCTCCATGCCGGAAGTCGCCGAACCTTAGAGGCCCGGGCGGCTGGGGCCGCCCACGATCAGGCTGCGCTCGGCCGAGAGCTCGGTGACGGCGCCCGCCAGGCCCGCCGCATCGCCCCCGTATACGAGCTCCTCGATGCGCAGGAACGCCGACTCCACCCACTCGGCCTCCGGCGCGGGGCGCAGCGCTGAGACGATCTTCTCCGCCGGCGTGGGCTGCGGGCGCTCGCCGGGGTTGAACAGCTCCTCGTGGAGCTTCTCGCCGGGCCGCTGGCCGATCACCTCGACGGCGATGTCCTCGTCGGGCTCGAGGCCGGCCAGGCGAATCATGTTGCGCGCGAGCTCGACGATCTTCACCGGGTCGCCCATCTCCAGGACGAAGACCTCGCCACCGGTGGCCAGCTCGCCCGAGCGGATGATCAGCTGCACCGCCTCGGGGATGGTCATGAAGTAGCGCGTCATCCGCTCGTCGGTGACCGTGACCGGCCCGCCCGCGGCGATCTGGCGGCGGAAGATGGGAACCACCGAGCCCGAGGAGCCGAGGACGTTGCCGAAGCGCACGGCGGCGTAGTTGGTCGATCGGTAGCGGTGCTGAGCGGCCTCGATCGCCCACTCGGCGAGCGCCTTGGAGGCGCCCATCACGGTCGCGGGAGACACGGCCTTGTCGGTGGAGACGAGCACAAAGCGCTCAATCCCGGCCTCGCCGGCCGCGGCGGCCACTATGCGCGTGGCCACGGCGTTGTTGCGCACGGCCTCGACGGGATTCTCCTCCATGAGGCCAACGTGCTTGTACGCGGCGGCGTGGAAGACCACCGAGGGCTCGTGCTCCTCGAAGATCTCGGCCATGCGTGTGGCGTCCTTGACGTCGGCCAGCACGGGCACTGCCCGCCCGAAGTGGCGCTCCTCGTCGAGCTCACGGGCGATCTCGAACAGCGCGTTCTCCCCGTTCTCCAACAGGACGAGCTTCCTGGGCGAGACCCGGGCGATCTGACGGCAGAGCTCCGAGCCGATGGAGCCCCCGGCGCCGGTGACCAGCACCGTGTGGTTTCGCAGGTAGGCACCCACGCGGTCTATCTCCACGCGCACGGGCTCGCGGCCAAGCACGTCCTCCACCTTGAGCTCGCGGACCTGTCGGACGAGGTTGACCCCGCCCGAGAGAAGCTCGAACGTGGTTGGCAGCGTGCGAACCGGGATGTTGCGCGAGCGGCAGGCGGTGACCACCTGCTGGCGCAGGACGCCGGGGGCCGAGGGGATGGCGATCACGACCTCGCTGGGCTGGGTGTCGTCGAGCACGCGCGGCAGGTCCCCCGTGGCGCCCAGCACCTCCAGCCCCGCTATGCGCATCCGGCGCTTGCGCGGGTCGTCGTCGATGAAGCCGATCGGCGCGGTGGAGAGCCCGGGGTTGCGGCGCAGCTCGAGCGCCACCTGCTGGCCGCCGTTGCCCGCGCCCACGATCAGCACCTCCCGCTCGGCGGACTGAACGAACGCCCCGCGCGGGCGCTCCACCACCGCCCGCACCAGGAAACGCGCGCTGACAGTCAGCGCCAGGGTCAGCAGGAAGTCGAGGGCCATGACGCCGCGCGGCGGGCTGATGTCCCCCGGAGAGAGCAGGAACAGCGCGACGATCAGAACGAAGCTCGAGACCACCACGGCCTTGACCAGCGACTCGAAGTCGCGCTGGTCCACGAAGCGCCAGAGCTTCGAGTAGAGCCCGAACAGGGCGAAGATCGCGAGCTTCATCACCAAGACGAAGGCGAACGTGTCGGTGAGCAGCTCCTCGTAGCGGTTTGGCACGCCCGAGTCGAAGCGAAGGGCGTAGGCCAGGTAGTAGGCGAGGGCGATCAGGCAGGCGTCGACCGCCACCTGGCCCAGGCGGCGTGCCTTCACGGATGAGACCAGTGAGCTCATCGGGTCGCCGACAGCAGCATGCTGACAAGTTCGCGGGGGTCGCGCCGGACGCGCTCCGCCTCCTCTTTCGACCGCTGCACCTCGGTCACCTGCGCCGGGTCTTCCAGCCGGCGCAAGCGCCCATCGCGCAGCAGGCCCTCGTCCACGGCACCCAGGCGACCCTCGAACGTAGTGAACACCGGGGTGCCGAGCGCCACCGCTTCTCGGTTCATGGTACCGCCGGCGGAGACGACGAGGTCGGCAAAGGCCACCAGGCTCTGCGCGTCCACCGCACGCTCGGGGACTATGAACCCGCCGTCGGCCCGCAGCTGCTCGCGCTGCTCGGGGGTTCGGGGCAAAACCACGACCTGTCTTCCGCGCAGACGCTCGAGCACCGCAGCGAAGAGGCTGTTCTCGAACTGGTGGTAGAGGGCGAGGGCGGGCGGCGTGCGCATCACGTAGAGCGGCTCACGGTCGTCGAGGCCCAGCTCCCCGAACACGGCACGATCGGGCTCGAAGTCGGCCAGGTAGTACTCCTCCTTCAGGCCGGCGTAGCGGCGCAGCTTGTGCGCGGCTCCATAGCGCGCGAGGCGCTCTGGCGGAATCGCCTCGGGCACCACCACCGCCCGTGCCAGCCGGCAGTTGACCTGATGCTGGACCGTCGCCCACTCGTAGTCGAAGGCCGTTGCGCTGGGGATCCGCAGCAGCGCCGCTGCCACCATGACGTCGTTGGAGGCGTGCCCCATCGCCACGTCGAAGCGCCGCGGCCGCGCCCACCGTGCCAGGGCTCCGCTGCGCCGAACGAGGTTGCGGGCCCGGCTCGTGGCGCCGTGGCGCCCGATCGGCGTATGGTCGATCCCCAGCCGCTCGCACAGCTCGAGTGTCTGCGCGAAGTCGCGGGCGGTGACGTCGACCTGGTGCCCGTCCTCGCGCATCGCCACGATCAGCGGCCGCATGACCAGCACGTGGGGGGAGTTGGTCAGGTCGACCCAGACGCGCACGCCTCGACCACCTCGCCCACGGCCTCCGGCGAGAGCCCGGCGCCCATGGGCAGCGCCAGGTTGGTGGCGGCGAGCTCCTCCGTGGCGGGCAGCTCGGCGCCGGCGCCGAAGCGCTGCATCGCGGGCTGGCGGTGCACGGGCACCCTGTAGTAGCCCCGCGCGCCCACGCCCTGCTCCTTGAGGGCGGCCGCCAGCTCGTCGGCGCGGTCGCTGCGGGCGGCGTAGAGGTGATAGGCGTGCCCGGCTCCCTCGACCGGACGGGGCAGCGTCACGTGCTCGGCCAGCCCTTGGCGCTCGTACTCGGCCGCGGTGGCCCGGCGGGCCTCGGTCCAGCCGTCGAGCTCGGGCAGCAGGACGCGAAGCGCGGCCGCCTGGAGCTCGTCGAGGCGCGAGTTGTAGCCCACCTCCTCGAAGGTCACCTTGTCGCGCGAGCCGTGGAAGCGCAGCATCCGCGCGTGCTCGGCCACCTCGTCGCTGTCGGTCGTGACCGCCCCCCCATCGCCCAGGCAGGGTAGGTTCTTGGAGGGAAAGAAGGAGAAGGTGGCGGCATCCCCGAGTGCTCCGGCCTTCCTGTCACCCAGCGTTGCGCCCGCGGCCTGGGCGGCGTCCTCGAGCACAGGCAGGCCGAGCTCGCGCAGCTCAGGCGCCGGCGCCACGTTTCCGAACAGGTGGACCGGGACGATGACCTTGGTGTTCGGCGTGAGCGCGGCGCGCACGGTGTCGAGAGTGACGCACGCGGTCTCGAGCTCGACGTCGCAGAACACCGGCACCGCCCCGACCTCCACCGCGGCCTCGGCCGTTGCGTAGAAGGTGAGCGAGGGCATCACCACCTCGTCGCCCGGCCGGACCCCCAGCGAGCGCAGTGCGATGGCCAGGGCGTCGGTCCCGTTGGCCACGCCCACGCAGTGACGCGCGCCGAGGTAGCGGGCGAACTCCTCCTCGAAGGCGGCCACCTCGGGGCCGAGGATGAAGCTGCCGCTCTCGACCACGCGTGAGAGGGCCTCGTCGAGCCGCGCGCGGTAGGGCTCCAGCGAGCTGGCAAAAAGCGGGACGGCCAAGACGGCCAGCTACCCTAGTCCGCTGGGATCTGCTCCGCGGGCATCCTGCCCCGCGCTCGGATGTTCTCCGTCGACATCATGTCTCAGCTTCTCGCCCGCGGGACATCCAGTCCCCCGTCTTGACCGAACTCTTCGACGCCCGGCCCGCGCACTGATGATCTCCTTCGACTTCCCGTCTCAGTTGCTGATCGGCGCTGTCACCCAGCCGATCATCGACGTCGCGGTGGATGTCGTCGACGCGGTGGGCCTGCCGGGGGTATTCATCCTCATGCTCCTGGAGAGCGCCTGCATCCCGGTGCCCAGCGAGGCCACGATGCTGTTCGCCGGCTTCAACGTCTCCAAGGGCGAATACAGCCTCTTCATGGCAACGGCGGTGGGCTCGGTTGCCAACCTGGTCGGCTCCTGGCTGGCCTACTGGGTCGGCAAAGCGGGACGAGTCGACCTGCTCGAGAAACACGGCAAGAAGCTGCACATCAAGAAGAGCCACCTCGAGTGGGCCGATCGCTGGTTCGAGAAACACGGCGACGCGACGGTCTTCTTCACGCGGATGCTGCCCATCATCCGAACGTTCATCTCGCTGCCTGCAGGCGTGGCGCGGATGCCCTTCTGGCGCTTCAGCCTGCTAACGCTGGCTGGCTGCATCCCTTGGGTCCTCCTGCTCACCTTCATCGGCCAGCAGGCGGGCGACCGCTACACGGAGTGGCAGGACAAGCTCCACTACGTGGACTACGCGGTGGCCGCGGCCATCGTGATCGGGATCGTCTATCTGATCGTGCGCAGCCGTCGCGGGAGGCCTGGGCCCGAGCCCGAAGGCGCCTGAGGGCTGGCGAGCGGCCCGGCCGACCCCGGTGGGCCTCGTGCCGCGGCGCACGCCCTCTTGACC
>JACCZR010000118.1 GCA_013695855.1 Thermoleophilaceae bacterium | reverse complement strand
TTCCGGACCTAGGCGCCCGCGTGGGCGAGCTCGGGCCGGCGGTGGAGGCCGACCCGGACACCGAACGCCACCGGCTGCACACCACGGTGGCCGACCTGCTGGCCGGGATCTCTCGCCGCCGGCCGGTTCTGCTCGTGCTGGAGGACGTTCACTGGGCGGACGCCGCCACGCTACTCCTACTGCGCCAGCTCGCGCGGGCCGGGGGCGCGCGGATGCTGCTGCTCGCCACCTTCCGGGACACCGAGGCCGACGTGCCCGACACGCTCTCGGAGACGTTGGCCGACCTACGCCGCTATGACACCGTCCGGCTTGGCCTTCACGGGCTCTCTGGCGACGAGGTGGCCGAGTTCGTGCGAAGCGCGGCTGGAGAGGACCTGGGTCCCGCTCTGCGTGCGCTCGCGGCGGCGATCCGCGAGCTCACCGACGGCAACGCCTTCCTGGTCTGCGAGCTCTGGCGCGCGCTCGAGGAGACCGCGGCGGTAGAAGTGGTGGATGGGACGATCCGGGTCAGGGGATCGCTGGCGGAGCTGGGGAGTCCCAAGAGCGTTCGTGAGGTCGTGAGCCAGAGGCTCTCCCGTCTGCAGCCCGGGACGAGCGAGCTGCTCGAGCTGGCGGCCACGGCGGGTGCCGAGTTTGATCTTGATGTGGTGCGACGCGCCGCCGGCCTAGGGGAGCCCGACGTGCTTGGAGCGCTCGACGAGGCCGTGCGCAGCGGGATGATCGAGGAAATCCCGTCGCAGGGCCTGGCGTGCCGGTTCAGCCACGAGCTCGTGCGGCGGGCGTTGTACGACCGGTTATCGGGGCCCCGGCGAGCGGAGCTCCACCTGCGGGTGGGGGTGGCGCTCGAAGAGGGCTCGGCGGACCGTTCCGGGCGAGCGGTTGCGGACCTGGCTCATCACTTCGCCGCCGCCGCGCCCTTCGGCGGGAAGGCGCGCGCCGTGGAGTACAACGTGCTTGCCGCGCGGGCCGCCACCGCGGGGCTCGCGTACGACGAGGCCGCGGCCCGGCTGCGCACCGCGCTCGCGCTGGGAATCGAAAGCGCGGAGGAGCGTCTCGAGGTCTCGCTCGAGCTCGGACAGGTGAGCCATCGAGGCGGTAAGGCGCTCGATGCCCTGGCGGCGTATCGCGCGGCCGCGGACATCGCCCGGGAGCTGGGGGACGCGCAGGGCCTCGCCGGGGCGGCCATCGGCTACGAGGATGCCTGCTGGCGGCCCGGAATGACCGACCAGGGTGCGGTTGAGGTGCTCGAGGAGGCCGCGATGCTGCTCGGCGACGAGGACTCGAAGCTGCGGGTGGGCCTGCTCGGCGGGCTCGCGCGCGCGCTCGACTTCCAGGGGCATCACGACCGCGGCGCGATCGTCCGCACGAACGCCGTGGACATGGCACGACGCCTTGGGGACAAGGTCGGGCTGGCCGGCGTCCTGGTGCGCTCGTACTGGTCGCGCGGCACCACCTCGCTCGAGGAGATCCTCGGGATGCTCACCGAGGCCAAGGACATCGGCCAGGAGCTGGGGAATACCGAGATTCGAGCCGAGGCGATGGCGTGGCGGGTGCCGGCGTTCGTCGCGCTGTCCGACATGGAGTCGGCGAGGCGCGAAGTGGCAGTGCTGCTCGAGACGGCGGAGCAAACGGCGCAGCCATTCATCATCCACGTAGCGGAGCACTACGGGTCGGCACTCGCGCTCTGCGACGGACGTCTGGACGAGGCCGAGGCCCGGGCGCGCCGGTCGCGCGAGTGGAGCCTCTTGCTCAGCGGGCGGGATCCTTCTGGCGTCTACGGGATCCAGATGTTCGGTGTCCAGCGCGAGCTGGGGCGCCTCGCGGAGCTGGCTCCGGTGGTCAGGATCCTGGCCGGCGACGAGGCACGCGAGGGGCCCTGGCAGCCGGGACTCGTGGCGCTGCTGGCCGAGCTCGGGATGGAGTCGGAGGCGAGGCGCGAGCTGTCGCGACTGGTGGCCGACGGGCTCGACCCCTTCCGCGAGTCGCTCTGGCTGGCGGCGCTCGCCTACCTGGCGGACGCCGCGGCGGCACTCGGCGACGAGGAGGTGGCGGCACTCGTCTACCCCGAGCTTGAACCGCTAGGGGGCGCGAACGTGATGATTGGACACCTCGTCGCCTGTTATGGCGCCGTCGAC
>JACCZR010000092.1 GCA_013695855.1 Thermoleophilaceae bacterium | reverse complement strand
ACCGCTCGCACCGCCTCCACCGCGAGCAAGTTGCCCGCCTGCGTCGCCAGACCCACGGGGACTTCCGCCGCGCGTCCATGCGCCGCTACCGTCGAGCTCTGGCCCGCTTGCCGGCGCCGGCAAGCGTACGCTAGCTGGGTTGGCCCGAACCGCCACAGGGTAGATTGGTTTCCGTGGGGCAGCGCCAACGTCGGGTGTTGGGCTAGGGCAGCGTGCTCTCGTACCTGCTCGGGATCGGCGTAGCGCTCGCCTCGGCGAGCGCTTACAGCGTCGGGGTGATCCTTCAGTCGCTCGAGGCCCGCCAG
Source organism: Thermoleophilaceae bacterium (assembly GCA_013695855.1). Taxonomy (GTDB): domain Bacteria; phylum Actinomycetota; class Thermoleophilia; order Solirubrobacterales; family Thermoleophilaceae; genus JACCZR01. Next base: position 3,534 of record JACCZR010000092.1, on the reverse strand, counting down.
GCTCCTCCGAGCGAGTCGCTCCGGTTCGCTCTGATCAAGGACCTGGCGACGCGGCGGCGATGGGTGATCGGCACGCTTTGCGTGCTGCTCGGCTGGGTCCTGCAGGCCGCGGCCCTCGGCCTGGCGCCGCTGACGGTGGTCCAGCCCGCGCTCGCCGCCGGGCTGTTCGTGCTCCTGATCGCCGGCACACGACTCTCCGACGAATGCATCGGTCGCCGCGAGGTCTTCGCGGTGGTTGCGATCTCCGCCGGTGTGGCTGGGCTTGGCTTGGCATCGCCCAAGGGGGCGGAGGGAGGCCACGCGGCGGCGCTCGTCATCGGGCCCGCGCTCGCAGCCCTTGCCGCCGCCGCTCTCTCTCCGTATCTCCTGCGCGGGCGCACCCTTCCCGCCCTGGTGGTGATCAGCGCCGGACTCGCCTACACATGCACGGGCTTCATGACCAAGTTCGTGGCCGACGCCATCTCGAAGACGGAGCTCCTCGCGGCCGCCGCCTGGCTTGGGGGCACGATCTGCGCCGCGGGCCTCGGCCTGGTCAGTGAGATGACCGCGCTGCAGAGGCGCTCGGCCATCCGCGTCTTCCCCGGCGTGCTCGTCATCCAGATCGTGCTCGCCGTCCTGCTCGCCCCGGTCCTGGCGGGCGAGCAGTGGAGCACCAACCCCCTCATGCTGCTTGTGCTCGGGTTCTCTCTCGTCGTGCTGGCCGCGGGCACCGCCGTCCTCGCCAGCGCCGGGGCGGTCGCAGCAGCGGTGGACTCGGAGGCTACTTCCGAGCTGCCTGCAGAGCCTCGACCCGGGCCCGCAGGGCAGGCGGGGTCAGGCGCCGAAGCTCGGCCAGGGTCGGGAACGGCAGTCGGCTCACCATCAGCAGGCTGAGGACCGCCACGATCGCCAGCGTCAGACCTCGAGGAAGGTTCACGGTGGCGAGCACGACCGCGATCACCCCCGCCGGCGGGATCGACAACCCGACGAACCGGCGCCGCGACTCCTCGTCGATCTGAAAGCGCGCCAGGCGCCACCCGCCGCAGAGAACGAAGCCCAGGCACGCGGCGATTCCGACGACCGGAAGCGAGTTGAGGGTGCTCAGGTACACGGCCAGCGCGGGCGCCACGCCAAAGGAGACGAGATCGGCCAGGGAGTCGAGCTGGGAACCGAACTCGCACTCGCTCTTGGTCAGGCGAGCCACCAGACCGTCGATGGAGTCGAACACGGCCGCCGCGCCCACGCAGCCGGCGGCCCAGCCGATCTCCCCCTGCTCGGCCAAGATCAGAGCCAGGAAGCCCGCCGCGAGGTTGCCGCTCGTGAGCAGGTTGGCCGGGTTGACGCGGCCGCTCACGGGCGTGCCTCGTCCCTCACGGAGCGAGCTATGGGGGTGACCCCCGCCTTGACGCGCTGTCCCGGCCCTACGAGCGCCTGAAAGCGATCCGCCGCCAGCAGGACCTCGGTGCGCGACCCCAGGTGGATCAGGCCAACCCTCTGTCCCGCGGCCACGCCGGCACCGAGATCGGTCCATGAAGTGATCTTGCGGGCAAGCATCCCGGCTATCTGGACAACCACGACTCGCCCCGAGTTACCGTCGATGGCCAAGCGCTTGCGCAGGTTCTTCCCCGAGCGACCGAGAAACGCCGGTGCGAAGCCGCCCTTGATCTCCTCGTCCGCGGACACTCGACCGGCGAGGGGACTGCGGATCACGTGCACGTTGTGGAGTGAGAGGAAGGTGCTCACGCGCAGCGCGGTGTCCGGCATCCAGGGGTCGCTGGTCTTGTCAACGCCCACTATGATGCCATCCGCGGTGGCGTAGACCGTGTCGGCCTCGGGTTCGAGCGAACGCTCGGGATCCCTGAAGAAGAGCAGGCTCGCGAGTGCGGTAGAGGCGGCCATCCAGCCCGCGCGCCGTCCCGAGACAACGACCACGAGGTCGGCCAGCAGCGCCCAGAGCAGGTATCTCCGGGCTTCGCGCAGCGCTCGCCAGCTCACCGGGCATCGACCGGTTCGGTGCAGCGAAAGAGAAAGGCGGGGGGCATGTTCAGTGGCGAGAGGCGGCGCTCGACCGAGGCGAAGCGACGCTCGAGATCGCGTTGGACCAACGGTGAGTATTGGAGGACGAGCATCACGCCGTGGGGCGCCAGTATCCCGGGCGAGACATCGAGCACTCGGCGTCGCACCGCGGTCGGCAGTGATGTGAAGGGTAGGGCCGAGACGAGGATGTCGACCCGAGCACCCTCGAGGTGCCTCTCGACATCCTCCGCCGAGGCGGTGACGAGCTCGAGCCGTGGGTCATCGATCTCGGCTCCGAGCGCGGTCGCGAGCTGCCTGTCGACCTCGAACGCGAGCAGGCGCGCGTCGGGGCTCATGCGCCGCAGGAGCTCGCGGGTGTAGACGCCGCTGCCCGCACCGAACTCCACGAGCAGGCGGGCATCCTCGACCCGTGCGAGGTCGAGCATGTCGGACACTGCCCGGCGCGAGGTGGGCAGCACCGCGCCGACCTCTCGCGGGTGCGCGACGAACGACCGCAGAAACGTTCCCCGCTCCCCCATGAACAGGTGTTCTACCCCGCTCGCGGATTGACTACCCCTGCGCCCCGGCTATCGTCCTCGGGCGGATGGAATCGACCGCGCTCGGCGCCCTCGCCGCGCTAGCCGCCTCCGCTTTGTTCAGCGCGGGCCTCGTGCTGCAGGCCACGGAGACCCGGCAGGTCGATTCCCGCTATGCGCTGCACTTCTCGCTGATCCGGCGGCTCCTTTCGCGCCGGCGCTGGGTGCAGGGCACCGTGGTCACGTTCCTCGGCTACCCCTTTCACGTCCTCGCCCTGCTGCTCGCGCCGCTCACCGTCGTTCAGCCGGCGCTGGCGGCGGGCCTGTTGATACTGCTCTTCGTCGGCGCTCGCACCGGCGGGGAGAAGGTCGGCCCGCGCGAGGTCGCGGGCGTGGTGGCGATCCTGGCAGGGGTCACCGCGATGACGCTGAGCGCACCCGCCCGCGCCGCCGTCGAGACGCAGACCGGGCCCCTTCTTGCCGCGCTGGCGGTGCTTGCAGCGGTCACGCTCGTGCCGTATGCCCTGGAGCGGCTCTGGGGTCAATGCACCCCGGGGCTGACGACGATGGCCACATTCGCTGCCGGGGCCGCGTACGCCTTCAGCGGAATCACCACCAAGCTGGTCTCCGACGATCTCGGCGACGACAGACTCGTTCCCGCGCTCGGCTGGCTGGCCGCGACGGGCGTGATCGGCGGACTCGGCTTCCTGGGCCAGGTAACAGCCCTCCAGCGCCGGTCCGCCACCCGGGTCGGCCCCGTGATCTACGTGATACCTGTGGTGGTTCCCGTCGTCGTCGCTCCCTTCGTGACCGGCGAGGAATGGGGCGAGACGCCGCTCGGCGGCGCCGTGCTCATCGCCTCCCTGCTCGTGGTGTGCGTGGGCACCGCGCTCGTAAGCGGCTCATCGTCGGTGGGCCGGGCGAGCGAGGGCGAAGCGCCGGCCCCCGCCGGCGCGCGCTAAGGGCCTACTTCTTCTCGAGCGCGCCTTCGCTGTGGGCGGCC
>JACCZR010000067.1 GCA_013695855.1 Thermoleophilaceae bacterium | reverse complement strand
GCGGCGCGGAACTTGGCCACCTCCTGGAAGACGTTGTTGTGCCCGTTGAAGAAGAAGGCCAGCCGCGGCCCGAAGTCGTCGATGTCCAGGCCGGCCTCAAGCGCCGCCTCGACGTACGCGATGGCGTTGGCCATCGTGAAGCCGACCTCCTGCACGGCCGAGCAGCCCTTCTCGCGCATGTGATAGCCGGAGATGGAGATCGTGTTCCAGGCCGGCACCCGCTCGTTGCAGTAGGCGAAGAGGTCCGTGGTCAGGCGCATCGCGGGCTCGGGCGGGTAGATGAAGTTCCCGCGGGCGATGTACTCCTTGAGGATGTCGTTCTGCGTTGTCCCCTGCAGATCCTTGGAGTCCACGCCCTGCTCCTCGCCCACCAGCTCGTAGAGCAGCAGCAGCGGGCCGGCGGGGGCGTTGATGGTCATCGAAGTCGAGACGTCGGCCAGGGGGATGCCCTCGAAGACGCGGCGCATGTCGTCGATGGAGTCGATGGCCACGCCGGTGCGTCCCACCTCGCCGTCGCAGAGCGGGTCGTCGGAGTCGCGCCCCAGCTGGGTGGGGAGGTCAAAGGCCATCGACAATCCCGTCGAGCCGTGCTCGATCAGGTAGAGGAAGCGCTCGTTGGTCTCCTTGGCCGACGCGTAGCCCGCGTACTGGCGCATTGTCCAGCGGCGCTCTCGGTACATCTCGCGGTGCACGCCGCGGGTGAAGGGGTAGGAGCCCGGCTCGCCGAGGCGCTCCGCGAGACCCTCGGCCACGTCCTCCTCGGAGTAGAGCGCCTTGATCTCGATCCCCGAGTCGGTGAACACCCGCTCGTCATCGGGACCGACGATGGGGGCGACGGTGGGCTCGTCCTCGCGCTCGGTGGCCATGCGGGGAGCATACGCCCGCGGCGCAGGGCGCGAGGGCAGGGCTGGTGGAGGGGGCCGGTCCGCCGTCCGCAGCGACGTAGCATTCCCGTCCACGTGGAGGTAACCGTCCGTCTCTTCGCAGTGCTGCGCGAGCGCGCCGGGGCGGGTGAGGTGACGCTCGAGCTGCCCGACGGCGCGCGCGTGAGCGACGCTCTGGCTGAGCTCGGCGGGCTGGCCGAGGGGCTGCCGCTGGTCATGGCGGTCAATCGCGAGTACGCGCCCGAGGATCACGTGCTCGACGCCGGCGACGAGCTGGCCCTCATCCCGCCGGTGAGTGGCGGCTGCGAGGAGGTGTGGGCGCGGGTGACCGAGGAGCCGCTGTCGCTGTCGGGAGTCGCTTCGCGTGTGACCGATCCCCGTGCCGGCGCGGTGGTCACCTTCAGTGGCGTGACCCGCGAGGTCGACAAGCTCGAGTACGAGGCCTACGCGGAGATGGCCGCCGAGAAGCTGCGGGCGATCCTCTCCGAGGCGGTGGATCGCCACGGGCTGTGCGCCGCCGCGGTGGAGCACCGCGTGGGCGACGTCCCCCTGAGCGAGCCGAGCGTGGTGGTGGCCGCATCGGCGCCGCACCGCGGCGAGGCGTTCGCGGGCGCCCGCGAGATCATCGACCGCGCAAAGGCCGAGGCGCCGATCTGGAAGAGGGAGGTCGATGGTGGCGAGGGGCGCTGGGTCGACGGCGCCGAGCCCACGCGCTGAGGCGCTGGGAGAGCTCTGGGTTGAGCTGGCCTAGGGACGCTGGAGGAAGCGAGCGGCCGGCTCGCCCGGGGCGAGCGACGGGAGGAGGTTGGCAGTCAGGCGCACGGGCCGGGGCGAGCGGAACACTGCCACCGAGTAGCCGGAGGCGTAGTCGCGGCGCACCAGTCGCATCGGGGCGGGCGGCGAGAAGGGGGGCTCGGGGCGCGGCGGCGGGTCGGCGGAGCCCGGGCCGTCCGGGTCGATGCCGACGGTCGCGACCTCGCTCACCTCCGCGCCCGTCACCGGGAGCGAACCGAGGCCGGGGAGGTAGAGGCCCAGGGGGATGCGACCCTGGCTGGGGCCGACCACCACGATCCGGCCCCCGGGCGGGGGTGAGCCGAGGCTCTCCGCCGCGCCGCGCCAGTCGTCACGGCCGCGAGCGCGATCGAGGTTGACCGCAAGCGTGGTCGCGAGCCCTATCGCCCCGAGCGCCAGGGCGAGAGCCAGCCCCAGCCGCCGTGGCCGGGCGCAGGCGAAGCCCGTGGCCACCACCAGTGCGGCGGGGAGCCAGGCGGCCAGCGCGTTGCGCGTGCCGAAGGTGCCGGGATCGATCGGTAGGGGCAACGCAACCGCTCCCAGCGCCAGCACGCCCACGACCAGAGCTGCCCGGCGCGCACGCTTTCCGACTCGCAGTGCGAGCGCCACCCCGGCCAGCGCGAGCAGCCCGGCGGCCACCGCGAGGAGGGTCTCGGCCGGTCCCTCGAAGCCGACCAGGAACTGCTTGGGCAGCCGAGCCACCCGCCCCACCAGCGAGGTCTCGCGCAGGAAGTAGGCGTGGTCGAGCCCGCGCTGGTGCAGTGCCAGTGGCAGCAGCGCCAGGCCCACCACGCTCACCGCCGCGATGGCGGGCGCCGCCCTGCGGCGGTGGATGGCGGCCAGCCAGACGGCCTCGGGCGCCACGAGGAAGAAGGCGTAGTAGTGGCTGGCCAGCGCCAGCGCCGAGGCGAGGGCCCAGCCGGCGAGGGCCCGGCCGCCGGGCCGCTCGCGCGCGCAGACGAAGCCCAGCAGCGACAGCCCGCCGAAGAGCATGAGCAGCGAGTACGCCCGAGTCTCCTGCGAGTAGTAGATCAGCAGCGGGTTTACCGCCGCGAGGCCGGCCGCGATGAGCCCCGTCCGCCCGGAGACGAGCCGCCGGCCGGTCAGGTAGGCGACCACCACGAAGCCTGTGCCGGCGATCGCCGACAGCGAGCGCAGGCCGACCTCGCCGATGCCGAACAGCTTGGCCCACGCCCACCCGACGACGTAGAAGAGCGGTGGCGTGGACTCGTCGTCGTAGACGCGCCGCAGGAGGTCGCCGAGGTCGAGCTCCACGAGGCGCACCGCCACCGCTTCGTCAAGCCAGAAGCTCTGCGTGTCGAGGAAGGCGAAGCGAAGCGCCGCGGCGAGCGCGAAGATCCCCAGCGCTGCGCCGAGCGCCGTGTGCCTAGCGCGGAAGCTGGAGGAGGGCACGGCTGGGGCCGGGTACCCACGCCGGGGTCAGGCGCACCGGCGCAGGCGCGCGGTAACTGGCGACTTCGAGGTTGCGCACGTCTCGGCGCTCGACGAGGCGCAGTCCGCCCGGCAGCGAAGGGGGCGGCTCCGGACGCACCGAGGCACGGCCGATCACCACGAGCTCGTCGGTGAGCACGCCCGCACCGGGCAACGCCGTACTGCGGGGTACGTAGAGGCGCCCGGCGCGCAGCTCGCTGTCGGGGCGAACTGCCACCACGCGTGCGGCCGGGGCCGGCCCGATCGCCTCGGCGACCTCACGCCAAGCGTCTCGCTGGAGCCCGGGGTGCAGCGGCACCGCGACGACCACGGCCAGCGAGCCGAGGCACAGCAGCGCTCCGAGGGCAGCACCCGCTCGCGGAGCCGCGCGGACGCACAGCCCGCCGGCTACGACGAGCGCCACGGGCGTCCAGGCGCACAGGAGGTTGCGCGAGTTGAGGTAGTTGGTGCCCACGAGCGCCAGCAGCAGCGGCCCGATCGCCGCCGCGCCGGCGATCGCAGCCGCTGGGACCAGCCGGCGCCGTTCCTCGCCGGTCCCGCGCGCGACGAGCAGCGTGGTCGCCGCCACGGCGAGAGCCGCCAGCACCGGTGCGGCCACGCGGCCGGTGAACGGCGTCCACTCCCAGCCCACCACGAAGTTGCGCGCCACCTCGACCAGTCGCCCCGCCACGCTGCCCACTTCGGTCCAGGGCGTGAGCCCCTGGCTGCGCTGATGCAGAGCCAGCGGCAAGACTGCGACGCCGGCCAGTGCCGGTACCGCGATCGCCCCGACGACGCCCTTGCGCCGGTGACGGGCGAGAAGCCAAAACGCCTCGGGGAACACGAGGAAGACGGCGAAGTAGTGGGTGAGCAGCGCGAGCGCCGACGCCGCGGCCCAGCCCGCGAGCACCCTTGTCCGCGGCTCGTGCAGCGCGCGGGCGAAGAACGCGAACGACAGCGTGCCGAGCACGAGCAGCAGCGCGTACGCGCGGGCTTCCTGCGAGTACCACACCAAGAGCGGGTTGACGGTGGCCAGCGCGGCAGCCGCGAGGCCCACCCGGCGCGAGCCGAGCGCGGCGCCGGCCGCGAACACCGCCGGCACCGTGGCTGCGCCGAGCAGCGCGGAGAGCACGCGCAGCCCGAACTCTCCGTCCCCCGCGACCTGAGACCAGACCCAGGCGAGCGCGTAGTAGAGCGGCGGCGTGGACTCGGTGTTGCCGAGCTCGGCCAGTCCGCCGCGCAGGAGGTCGACGGTGAACGCCTCGTCGACCCAGAAGCTCTGCACGTCGAGGGTGGGTAGCCGCAGCAAGAGCCCGAGGCCGACGAGCATGGCGAGCAGTCCGCGCTCCCGGCCCGCGAGGACACGAGCCGGCGCCGGCTTGAGGGTCGAGGCCGCCACCCGGCGCGAGGGTAATGCCTAGGGCCCGAACTCCCCGCCGCCGCCCGAGCCGCCTCCACCCGAGCCACCGCTGCCTCCACCGCCGAACTCGCCGCCGCCTGAGCCGCCCGCGCTCGCCGGGGACCCTGCGCTCCCGCCGCCCGGGGCAAACT
>JACCZR010000064.1 GCA_013695855.1 Thermoleophilaceae bacterium | reverse complement strand
GCTCGAGGCTGCCCCGGCCGACGAGCCGCTGGCTCCCGAGCGCGCCGAGGAGCTGTACACGAAGGTCGAGCGCCTCGCCCGGCGCCGCGAGCAGCTCGGGCCGGTGAACCCGCTGGCCGGGCGTCTGGGCCTCGAGCCGGCCCCCGCCGAGGATCCGCTGGCCGCCGAGCGCGGCGAGGAGCTGCACGCCAGGGTCGAGCGCCTCGCCCGGCGCCGCGAGCAGCTCGGGCCCGTCAACCCCCTCGCCGGCCGCGAGTACGAGGAGGCCGTGGCCCACGTGGAGGAGCTCGAGCGCCAGCGGCGCGACCTGGAGACCGCCCTGGCCGAGCTCGAGAGCCTCGTCAAGGAGACCGACCGCCGCATCCGCGTGAGCTTCGAGGAGACCTTCGAGGCCACCGCGAGCAACTTCGAGGAGATGGTCCAGCACCTGTTTCCCGGCGGTCGAGGACGCCTGCGGTTGGTCCACGCCGAGGGGCCGCGGCCCGTGTTCGGCGGCGAGGAGGCGCCGGCTGTCGAGGGCCAGACAGACGAAGAGCAGCTGGACCCGGAGCCCGGCGACCATGAGCCGGCGGTCGCCGAGCCGGGCGTGGAGGTCGAGGTGACCCCCGCCGGCAAGGCCACGAAGCGCCTCTCGCTGCTCTCGGGTGGCGAGAAGTCGCTGGTGGCGCTGGCGTTCATGTTCGCCGTCTTCCTTGCACGGCCGTGCCCCTTCTACATCCTCGACGAGGTGGAGGCCGCGCTGGACGACGTCAACATCGACCGCTTCCTCCAGCTCGTGCGCCGCTACAGCGACCGCGCGCAGTTCATCGTGGTGACCCATCAGAAGCGCACGATGGACGCGGCCGACTGCCTCTACGGGGTGAGCATGGGCGGTGACGGCGTGTCGCGCGTGGTTTCCCGCCGCCTCGGGCGTGACGAGGGCGCCGAGGCCGTGGCCGAGGCGCTGCCCGGCGATGGTCAGACAGCCGCGGCCTAGCGCCGCAGTGCCTAGCGCCGCAGGCCTATCCTCACGGCCCCGTGGCGCGTAGCTGGAACGAGCTCTTCATCACCGGCGATCCCGCGACGGAGGCTCCGGACCCGGCGCCCGATGCTGAGCCGGAGCGGGAAGGTGGCTTCTTTCGCCGTCTGCGCGAGAACATGAGCAAGACCCGGCAAGCGCTCGGGGCCGAGCTGCAGGCGACGATGTTCGAGTCGCTCGACGAAGAGGCCTTCGAGCACCTGGAGGAGACGCTCATCTACGCCGACGTGGGCGCGCCGACCACCGCCGCGATCGTCGAGCGCCTGGAAGGCGAGGCCGGGTCGGGCGAGCTGCAGAGCGGAGAGGACCTCACCCGCCGTTTGCGCGAGCTGCTGGCCGACACCACGCGCTTCGACGAGGACACGGTCGACCTCACCCCGGCGCCCACGGTCATCCTCATGGTGGGCGTGAACGGGAGCGGCAAGACCACGACGATCGGCAAGATCGCCTGGCACCTGCGCCACGAGCTCGGGCGGTCGGTCCTGCTGGCCGCCGGCGACACGTTTCGCGCCGCGGCCGCAGAGCAGCTGGCCGAGTGGGCCCGGCGCGCCGAAGGCGAGCTCGTGCGCGGTGAGTCGGGGTCGGATCCCGGCGCCGTGGCCTTCGACGCCATCGAGGCGGCCAAGGCGCGGGGCGCCGACGTGGTGATAGTCGACACCGCCGGCCGGCTGCACACCCAGCAGCACCTGATGGACGAGCTGCGCAAGGTGCGCAGGGTAATCGAGAGCCGCCTGCCGGGCGCGCCGCACGAGACCCTGCTCACAATCGACGCCACCACGGGGCAGAACGGCCTGCGCCAGGCCATGCTGTTCCGCGAGTGCGTGCAGGTGGACGGCATCGTGCTGACCAAGCTCGACGGCACCGCGAAGGGCGGCATCGCCCTGGCCATCGCCCAGGAGCTCGGCGTGCCGGTGAAGCTCATCGGCACGGGCGAAGCGCTCGAGGACCTGCGGCCGTTCGACCCCGACGACTTCGCCCGGGCCATCCTCGAGTGAGGGGTCCACGCACCGGCGGCGTAGGATCGAAGCGTGGAAGAGTGGGTGGTCTGGATCGCCGTTGCGGGCCTCCTGGCGGTGGGCGAGCTCATCACGATGAGCTTCTTCCTCGCGCCGATCGCGATCGCGGCGGTGGTGGCCGCACTCGCCGCGGTCGCCGGGGCGGGCCTGGCCGTCCAGCTGGCGGTGTTCATCCTGGCCTCCGCGGCCACGGTGGGCCTGCTGCGTCCCGTGGCCCGCGGCCACCTCCAGACGCCCGCGCGCCTTCGCACCGGCACTGCGGCCCTGGTGGGCAGCGCCGCCACAGTGATCGACCGCGTGGACGCCCACGGCGGCTCGGTCAAGCTGGCCGGCGAGATCTGGACGGCCCGCGCCTTCGACGAAGACCACGCCTTCGAGCCCGGCCAGCGGGTCGAGGTCCTGAAGATCGAGGGCGCCACCGCCCTGGTCCACGACTAGGAGGAGAGACATGGGCAGCCTGATCGTGTTGGCGGTGGTGGCGGTGGTCCTGCTGATCACCCTCGCGCGCAGCATCCGCATCGTGCCGCAGGCGCGGGCCGGGATCGTCGAGCGCCTGGGGCGCTACCAGCGCACGCTCGACGCCGGGCTGGCGCTCGTGATCCCCTATGTGGACCGCGTGCGACCGCTGATCGACCTGCGCGAGCAGGTGGTCTCCTTCCCGCCCCAGCCGGTGATCACCGAGGACAACCTGGTGATCAACATCGACACGGTCATCTACTTCCAGGTGACCGATCCCAAGGCGGCCTCCTACGAGATCGCCGACTACATCGCCGCCATCGAGCAGCTCGTGGTCACCACCCTGCGCAACGTGATCGGCGGCATGAGCCTGGAGGAGACGCTCACCTCGCGCGACAAGGTCTCCGGCGCCCTGCGCGTTGTGCTCGACGAGGCCACCGGGCGCTGGGGCATCCGCGTGAACCGCGTTGAGCTCAAGGCCGTGGACCCGCCGCTCTCGATCCAGGAGGCGATGGAGAAGCAGATGCGCGCCGAGCGCGACCGCCGCGCCGCCATCCTCACCGCCGAGGGCGTCAAGCAGTCGCAGATCCTCACCGCGGAGGGCGAGAAGCAGTCGGCCATCCTGCGGGCCGAGGGCCAGCGCGAGGCCGCGATCCTCCAGGCCGAGGGCGAGTCCAAGGCGATCGAGACGGTGTTCGAGGCGATCCACCGTGGCGACGCCGACCCCAAGCTGCTGGCCTACCAGTACCTGCAGACCTTGCCGCAGATCGCCCGGGGCGACGCCAACAAGGTGTGGATCGTGCCCAGCGAGATCACGCAGGCGCTGGGGCAGCTCGGAGGGGTCATGCCCAAGCTCGACGACCCGCCGCCGCGCTCCGAGCCCTGAGCGCCGGTCGACCCCGGTAAACGTCGAGCGAGCGGTGCTCGCCCGACCAACGCTCGAGCCGCGCTCCGTCGCTAGCCTCGAACAGCCGTGCTCGAGACCCTCTCCGATCGCCTCCAATCCGCGCTCGGCGACGTTCGCTCGCGCGGGCACCTGACCGAGGACGACGTGGCCAAGGCCATGCGCCAGGTGCGCCTGGCGCTGCTCGAGGCCGACGTGAACTTCAAGGTGGTCAAGCAGTTCACCGGCGCGGTGAAGGAGCGGGCGGCCGGCCAGGAGGTACTCGAGGCGCTGAACCCGGGTCAGCAGGTGGTCAAGATCGTCTCCGAGGAGCTCACGGCGCTCATGGGCGGCGCGGGCCGCGACCTCGCCATGTCCAGCGGCAAGGGCCCCACGGTCATCCTCATGGCCGGGCTGCAGGGCTCGGGCAAGACCACCGCCTGCGGCAAGCTCGCCCGCCACCTGCGCGAGGAGAAGGGCCTCGACGTAGCGGTGGCCGCCTGCGACGTCCTCCGTCCCGCTGCCGTCGACCAACTGGTGACGGTGGGCGGCCAGGCCGGCGCCACCGTCTACCAGCAGGGCACAGACCGCAACCCGGTGGACATCGCGGAGTGGGCACTCGGCCAGGCCAAGGCCGACGGCCGCGACGTCCTGATCGTCGACACCAGCGGCCGCCTGCACGTGGACACCGAGCTGATGGAGGAGCTCGCCCGGGTCAAGAAGCGCACCAAGCCCCACAACGTTCTGCTGGTCGTCGACGCCATGACTGGCCAGGACGCAGTGAACGTGGCCGAGCAGTTCGCCGAGACCACTGCGTTCGACGGCGTGATCCTCACCAAGCTCGACGGCGACGCCCGCGGCGGCGCAGCGCTGTCGGTGAAGGCGATCACCGGCAAGCCGATCCTCTACGCCTCCACCGGCGAGAAGCTCGACGCCTTCGAGCGTTTCCACCCCGACCGCATGGCTCAGCGGATCCTCGGCATGGGTGACGTGATGACCCTCGTCGAGAAGGTCGAGCGCGAGACCGACGAGGAGAAGACGAAGGAGCTCGAGCGCAAGCTGCGCACCCAGCAGTTCGGCTTCGACGACTTCCTGGAGCAGCTCCAGCAGGTACGCCGCATGGGACCGCTGCAGAACCTCCTAAAGATGATGCCGGGCCTCGGCGGCCAGCAGCTCGGCCAGATGAACGTCGACGAGCGCGAGATCGACCGGATCCAGGCGATCATCACCTCCATGACCCCCGCCGAGCGTGCCAACCCGGCGCTGCTCAACGGGTCCCGGCGGCGCCGGATCGCGCGCGGCTCGGGCACCTCCGTGCAAGCCGTGAACGCGCTCGTCAAGCAGTTCGGCCAGATGCAGAAG
>JACCZR010000054.1 GCA_013695855.1 Thermoleophilaceae bacterium | reverse complement strand
TCGGAGCGCCGCGGGGTGCCCGCCGTGCCCGGCCCTGCCGCCGCCGGGCCGCGCATGCGGCCCATGGCCAGCACAACCCCTGCGGACACTGCCGCGGCCACCAAGGCCGCCAGGGCGATCTCCATGGAACCCTCCTCCATCGCGCTCACGCGCCATAGCTGTCTGGACGTCATCGAGCGTCCGGCTCGGCGCCGTGGGGACCTCGGGGCTCCTGGCTCAGGCGTTGCACGCAGTGCGCGCGAAGCGGCTAGCGACCCTGTGGTCTGCTCCTTCCGGGTCTCGCCGGGTGGGGTTCGATGTTGTCGGTCAAGGTTCGAGGGTCTCGGTCAGGTTTTCAAAAGCAGCCATTTGCACGGAAATCTCTTCACGGCGGCCATCACGGCCGCTCCCCAATGAGGGTAACCCGGCCCACCCGACTTCGCAACCGCCTCCCCTCCGGGTTCGCCGAGAGGTGGCACGCTGCTCAGGCGGCGTCGCGGCCGTGGCGGCGCACCGCCTCGTAGGCCAGCTCGGAGCTGTAGCCGCGGCGCACGAGCATCTGCCAGGCGCGGTTTCGCTCGCGGTCGTCTTCAGGCGCGCCCGGCAGGCGCTCGCCCAGGACCGCCAGCGCAGCCTCGAGCTCGTCGTAGCCGGGCTCCGCGGCCAGCGCACGCTCGATCAGACGTGGCTCGACCCCCCGCCGCAGGAGGTCGCGTTCGATCCGGTCGCGGCCCCAGCTCTGCACGGCCCGCCGATCCTCGGCGAAGCGGCGCGCATAGTCGGCGTCATCGAGAAAGCCCGCTTCGGTTAGCTCGGAGACCGCTTGGGCGATCGCCGCCGGCTCGATCTTCTTGCCCTCGAGGTAGGTACGCAGCTCGAAGGCGGTGCGCCCCCGCGCGCCCAGGGCCTTCCACGCCAGGTCGATTGCCCGCTCTCGCTCTGACTGACCGGAGACTGCCATCGTGGGGCCCTCTGCTCTATGCAGCCTGCTCTTCGGGCTCGGTGCCCTCCGCCGCGTCGGGCGTGCCCTGCGCCGGGGGCGCTTCAGGCGAGCTCTCATCCTGGGCGGGCAGTCCCACCACCGACAGCGGCGGCTCGGCCCCCACCGCCTCGTAGACCTTGCGCTCGATCTCTGCTGCCATCTCGGGGTGCTCGCGCAGGTAGCCCTTGGCATTGTTGCGCCCCTGGCCGAGGCGCTCCTCTCCGTAGGAGAAGAACGAGCCGGACTTGCGCACGATGTCGTGTTCGAGGCCCAAGTCGATCAGGCATCCCTCGGAGGAGATCCCCTCGCCATAGTCGATGTCGAACTCGGCCTGGCGGAACGGGGCGGCGACCTTGTTCTTGACCACCTTCACCCGCACGCGGTTGCCGACGGCCTCGGTGCCCTCCTTGAGGGTCTCGATTCGGCGGATGTCCAGGCGCGCTGAGGAGTAGAACTTGAGCGCGCGGCCACCCGGTTGAGTCTCAGGCGATCCGAACATCACCCCGACCTTCTCGCGGATCTGGTTCGTGAACACGCACATGGTGTTCGCGCGGTTGAGGTTGCCGGCCAGCTTGCGCATGGCCTGGCTCATCATGCGGGCCTGGACCCCCACCGTCTGGTCGCCCATCGCGCCCTCGAGCTCCGCCTTGGGGGTGAGCGCGGCCACCGAGTCGATGGCCACGACATCCACGGCTCCGGAGCGGATCAGCAGGTCGGCGATCTCGAGTGCCTGCTCACCGTGGTCGGGCTGGGAGACCAGCAGCTCGTCGATGTCCACGCCGATGCGCTTGGCGTAGGCGGGGTCCATGGCGTGCTCGGCATCGATGAACGCGCAGATGCCGCCCGTCTTCTGGGCGTTGGCCAGCACGTGGTAGAGCAGGGTGGTCTTGCCCGAGGACTCGGGGCCGAAGATCTCGATGATCCGCCCGCGCGGCAGCCCGCCGACCCCCAGCGCCAGGTCGAGGGACAGCGCGCCCGTGGGCACGGCGGCCACCCGTACGGCAAATGCGTCGTCGCCCATCTTCATGATCGAGCCCTGCCCGAACTGGCGCTCGATCTGCGTGAGCGCGCCGCTCAGCGCGGTCTCACGGGCCTTGGCGGCCTTCTCCTGTTCCTTGTCCATTCGCTCTCCTACGTGTCTCTGGGGTCTGTCACCGTAGGAGTGCGGTCGGACGCCTTTCTCGCCCCCGTCCGCCCCGACCGAACAGCAGAGGGGCTCGGTCATGGGCCGAGAAGACCCGTCCAGAGCGGCTCGTAGACGGCGCCCTGCGGGCACAGGATCGACCGGAAGAGCACCACCCGGTCGGCGGCGAAGGGCGCGGGGAGGCGTTCGGATTCGAGGGGTTTGGCGGGGTGGCCTCGCCTGCCGCGCGCCAGGGTGAGGTGCGGCCAGAAGGGACGCTTCTCGCGGCGGTACAGCCCGGTGTCGGCGAGTGCCGACGCCAGCGTGGACTGAAGCGCGCCACAGCGGCCGCCGCGATCCTCCATCTCCAGCGCGAAGAGGCTGGGCGAGCGCCGAGGGACGCCGCGCACCCCCGTCGGAGCCAGGAAGGCGGCCCGCTTGCCGGCGGCCGCGTCCTCGGCGACGGCCGCGATCCGGTGGGCGTCCTTCTCCTCTCGCCACCCCAGGAACACGAGCGTCACGTGCAGGGAGCCGGCGGCCACCGGGCGCAGGTCGCCGAGGAGGGGGTCGCGCCACGACGCGATATCGGCCCGGGCGCTCCCGGGCAGGTCGAGCGCCAGGAACAGCCGGACTCGCTTTCGGTCGCCAGGATGGCGGCCCTCGCCACTCACCGGGGGAGGTGCCGCCGCAGGCGGCTTTGAGGGGGCCAAGCCCCCTTGGGGCGGGATGCCGGCAGGCGTTACCCCCTCGGTGGCTCTTCGCCACGCAGCAGGTGCCTCAGCAGGTGCATGCCCACCGTGGTCGAGCGGTCGCGGACCTCGGTGCGATCGCCCGGCAGGCGTACGTCGCGGGCGAGCTTGGAGCCATCGTCCAGCTTCGCGCACCAGCACACGTAGCCCACGGGCTTGGCTTCGGTGCCCCCTCCCGGCCCGGCGATGCCTGTGATCGAAAGCGCGGTATCGGCGTCCATCCGGGCCAGCGCGCCGTCGGCCATGGCCTCGGCGACCTCGGGCGAGACCGCCCCGTGGCGCTCGATCAGCTCCGCCCGGACGCCCAGCGCCTCGATCTTCGCGGCGTTGGCGTAGGTGACCGCCCCTCCCAGGAAGTAGGCCGACGAGCCCTCGACCTCGGTGAAGCGGGCGGCCATCAGGCCGCCCGTGCAGGACTCGGCCAGCGCAAGACGCCGTCCGTGGAGGAGCCGGGACACCTGGTCGTCCACGGAGCTGCCATCGGCCGAGAAGAGCGTGCTCCGGTGTCGCTCGGCGATCAGCGCCGCCAGATGCTCGTAGCGCTCGGCGGCCTCGGGCTCGTAGCGCGTGACCAGCTCGACCTCCCCGCGCCGCAGGCAGGTCGTGATCTCGAGTCCCGAGAGGTCCCCCAACTCCCGCTCGGCCACCCGCAGCGTCTCGGCGATCTCGGACTCGGGGATGCCGAACAGCCTCAGCATGCGCTGCTCGTAGGTCGTCCGCCGCACGATGGCCGCACGGAACTCCTCGGCTTGCGTCACCGTCTCCCACATGGCGTGCAGCTCTCGCGGTGGGCCCGGCAGCACGACCACGGTCGGTCCCGAGCCGTTGCGCGGGGGCACCACCAGCCCCGGCGCCGTCCCCGCCGGGGAGATCACCTGCGCTCCCTCGGGCACCATCGCCTGCTTTCGGTTCGCGGTGCGCACCGCGTCGAAGTCGAGGTCGGGCCAGCGCTTGACCAGCGAGCGCAGGATGTCCGCGATCTGGCGCTCGAGGTCCGAGTCCAGGAACAGCGGCCGCCCCGCGAAGCCGGCCACCACCTGAGTGGTCAGGTCGTCGGCCGTCGGCCCGAGCCCGCCGCTGGTCACGATCAGGTCGACCCCCTGTGCCGCCAGGAAGCGCAGCTGGGCCTCCATGTCCTCCGGCCGATCGCCGCAGATGGTGATGTGGGCGAGGTCCACCCCCAGCTCGCGCAGGCGGTCGGAGAGCCACGGCCCGTTACGGTCCTGAACGCGTCCGGTGAGGACCTCGGTGCCCGTCACCACGATGCCCGCACGGGCGGCCATCAGCGGAGGAGCACAGGCCGGGCGTTTCGGCCGGAGCGCAGCCCGAGCGTTGGTCGGGCGAGCACCGGACCGATTGGCCTCGGCCGAGCACCGCTCGCTCGATTCATCAGGCGCAGGGCCGCCGGCCGGCCGGCAGCGACTTCACGCTGGACGGCGTCACGTCGTAGCCGACCGGGGTCGGCAACGGCTCGAGCGCCACAGCACGCCCGTTGGCCGTGAGCTTCGCCGAGGTCTTTCCCAGGTTCAGGCGCACGCGCTTGGCGCGAAAGCGCCGTGCGGACTCCAGGGTCCCCTCGAAGAGGATCTTCGTGCCCGGCCCGGTGTCGACGCAGACGTAGGTGGGCACGGACGGCGCCACGTTGAGCGTGGCCACCTTGCGACGTGCCGGGCGCCGCCGCCGCCGCGGGCCCCGGCGGGGGCGCTCGCCGCGGGTGGTCTCGGTGCGCTGCGCCTCGCTGCGCGCCT
>JACCZR010000052.1 GCA_013695855.1 Thermoleophilaceae bacterium | reverse complement strand
GTCGTCGTCTGGGGCGAGCGGATAGCGCACGGAGCTCGCGGCAAGCAGGCGATCGACGCCCTGCTGGCCGTGGCCGGCGCACTCGGAGTGCAGGGCACAGAGGGCGCGGGCCTGATCGAGATCCCTGCCACCGCCAACGGCCGTGGCCTGCGCGAGGTGGGCTGCCTGCCCAACCTAGCGCCGGGGCTCAAGGACACCCCCGAACCGGGGCGAGGCGCCGCGGAGATCGGCCGCGCGCTCGGCGATGGCGGCCTTTCCTCCCTGCTGCTGGTAGGCGCCGACCCCCTGCGCGACTTCCCCGAGCGGGCGGTCTGGGAGGCGGCGCTGGAGGCCGCCGGCTCGGTCATCGCCTTCTCGGACTTCCGCACGGAGTCCCTCGACGAGCACGCCACGGTGATCTTCCCCGCGGAGTCCTACGCGGAGAAGGAGGGCACGCTCACCCACCCCGACGGCCGCGTGCAGCGCGTGCGCCAAGCCATCGCGCACCCGGGCGACACCCGTGGCGGCTGGTGGGTGCTCTCCGAGCTGAGCGAGCGGGTGGGAGCCGGCCTCGGCGCCCTCAGCTCGGCGATGGTCAGCGAGCAGGTGGCCGAGGCGGTGCCCTTCCTCGGTGGCCTCACGCTCGGGGACATCGCGGGCAAGGGCGTGCGCTGGCAGGAACGCGGCGCCTCCTCCTCGCTGCCGGTGGCCGAATTGCCGGACTCAGAGCTCGAGGAGCCACCCGAGCCCGGGGAGGGCCTGCGGTTGGGCGCAGTACCCTCGCTGTGGTCGGGCCCCGAGACCGAGAACGCGCCGGCGCTTCGCTTTCTCGCGCCGCGCCAGCGGGCGGAGCTGAGCGCGGGCGACGCCCGCCGCCTCGGCGTCTCGCCGGGTGATCAGATCACGGTCTCGGTGGACGGCCAGAGCGTGCGCGCCACCGCCGCGGTGCGCGCGGCCGTGCCACCGGGCAGCGTCTTCCTGATCTCCGGTACGGCGGAGGACAACGCCACGGCGCTCACCAACGGCGTGCCGCGGACGGTGGAGATCAGCCCCGCGTGAGCGGCACCGAGAACACTCTGGTGCAGATCGTGAAGGCGATCGTGATCTTCGCCGTGATCCTCCAGATCGTGCCCTTCATCCTGATCGCCGAGCGCAAGCTGCTGGGACGCTTCCAGTCGCGCCTGGGGCCCAACCGCGTGGGCTTTCGCGGCCTGCTCCAGCCGGTGGCCGACGTGCTCAAGCTCGTCTCCAAGGAGCAGTCCGTACCCGTCACGGCGGTGCCCTGGATGATGGCCCTGGCCCCGCTCATCTCGATCGTGGCCGGGGTGGCCACGCTGGCGATCATCCCCTTCGGCCCACCGGGCGCCTGGGGCGGCGACTTCGGCCTCTACGGCATCGACGTGCCAATCGGGCTCCTCTATTTCTTCGCCTTCGGCTCACTCGCCTTCTACGGGCTGATGCTCGGGGGCTGGTCGTCGGGCTCGAAGTTCTCGTTCCTGGGCGCCATGCGGGCGGCGGCCCAGCTCATCTCCTACGAGGTGGCCATCGGGCTCTCGCTGCTCGGCGTGGCCATGACCGCCGGCTCGATGTCGCTGGTGGACATCGTCGAGGACCAGAGCGGGATGTGGTTCATCGTGCCGCAGTTCGTCGGCTTCCTGATCTTCATGGTCGCCGGCTTCGCCGAGAGCGCCCGGCCGCCCTTCGACCAGCCCGAGGCGGACGCCGAGATCGTGTCGGGCTACAACACCGAGTACGGCGGGATGCGCTTCGGCTCGTTCTTCATGGCCGAGTACATCGAGGTCGTGATCATCTCCGGCATCGCCACCGCCTGCTTTCTCGGCGGCTGGCGAGGGCCGGGCCCCGAGGCCCTCGGTCCGCTATGGGTCCTCCTGAAGATGTCGGCCTTCGTGTTCCTCTTCATCTGGATTCGTGCGACCCTCCCGCGCCTGCGCTACGACCAGCTCATGTCCTTTGGGTGGAAGATCCTGCTGCCGCTGGCCACCCTCAACGTGCTCGTGACGGCGATCGTCCTGGTCGTCACATGACCCCCTGGGACCCTGGCGAGGACGTCGTGGTCGTCCAGCGCGGGCCCGAGCCCGGCGGGCTGGCCGGCGCCGCGCGCATCTTCGGGGAGACCCTGCGCGGCCTTCGCACCACGATGGGCCGGGTGGTCGAGGGCCCGGTCACCGTCGAGTATCCCGAGGAGAAGACGCCGGTCTACCCGCGCTTTCGCGGACGCCACAAGCTGCACAAGTTCGAGGACACCGACCTCGAGAAGTGCGTGGGCTGCTCGCTGTGCGTGGCCGCCTGCCCGGCGGAGTGCATCCGCGTGGTGGCGGCCGAGAACACGCCCGAGCACCAGGTCTCAGCCGGCGAGCGCTACGCCGCGGTCTACGAGATCAACATGAGCCGCTGCATCTTCTGCGGCTACTGCGAGGTCGCCTGCCCATTCGACGCCATAACCATGGGCAACGACTACGAACTGGCCGACTTCGAGCGCTCGGACCTGATCTTCACCAAGGAGATGCTCCTCGCGGACTCGGTCGAGCACACGCCGCTGCGGCGCGAGGGGGAATAGCCCGTGGGCCTGGTTCAAACGGAGGTCCACTAGAGCGTCGTGTGGTTCCAGCAGGTCATGTTCTTCCTGGCCGGTGCGGGGGCGCTGGGGGGCGCCATCGGCGTCGTGACCCTGCGCAACCCCTTCTACAGCGTGCTGTCACTGGTGGCGCACCTGATCTTCCTCGCCGTGCTCTTCCTGCTCCTGCAGGCCGAGTTCCTGGCCGCGGCGCAGGTGGTGGTCTACGCGGGCGCTGTGATGGTGCTCTACGTCTTCGTGGTGGCCTACGTGGGCGGCTCGGACGAGCCGCTTCGCCCCGAGGGCGGCGCGCTGCGAGTGCTCGGCCCGCTGTTCGCCTTTGTTCTGGTGGTCGAGCTGTGCATCGCCCTGCTGGGCAGCTCCCTGGGGCTGATAGACAGCCCGGGCACCGACGTGCCCGCCGGCTTCGGCACCCCGGCCGAGATCGGCTCCCTGCTGTTGCGTCGCTTTCTGGTGCCCTTCGAGGCGGCCTCCTACCTGCTGCTGGTGGCAGCGGTCGGCGCCGTCGTGCTGGCGCGGCGCCGGCGCGGTCTCGAGGAGCAGGAGGTCGGCGCCTAGATGGATGTCTCGTGGTTCTTGGTCCTCTCGGCCTTCATTTTCTGCGTGGGCACCGCGGGCGTGCTCTCGCGCCGCAACCCGCTGGTGGTGCTGCTCTGCCTGGAGCTGATGCTCAACGGCAGCAACCTCGCGCTGGTGGCCTTTTCGCGCATGCACGGCGACGGCGGCGGACAGATCTTCGCCCTGATCGTGATGGTCATCGCCGCCTGTGAGGTGACGGTGGGCCTCGGGATCATCGTGGCCATCTTCCGCCGCCGGCTGCCGGTGGACGTCGACGAGCTGAGCACCCTCAGAGGGTGAGCACCAGCCCCGAAAACCGGGTGTGGCGAGGACGCAGGGTCGAAGCCTCGGGCACCCAAGGCGAGACCCGAGTATGCCGCCAGACGACGGCTTGCAGGGAGCGAGAATGAGCGCAACGGGATTCGGCTGGCTGGTACTCGCCTTCCCGATCGCCGGGATGCTCGTGTGCGCCCTGGGCTACCGCAAGCTGCCCGGCCACTCGGCCGGCTGGATCGGCTCGCTGGCGATCCTCGGCTCCTTCGCGGCCTCGATCGGGATGCTCTTCGACCTCCTCGACCATCCCGAGGAGGAGCGCGAGCTGGTGGACGCCGCGTTCACCTACTTCGAGACGGCCGGCGTGAACGTGGACCTCTCGATCCTGGTCGACCCGCTGTCGGTGTTCATGTGCTTGGTGGTGAGCGGGGTGTCGTTCCTCATCCACGTCTACTCGGTGGCCTACATGGACGGCGACGAAGGCTTCGCGCGCTACTTCGCGTACCTGAACTTCTTCGTCTTCTCGATGCTGCTGCTGATCCTGGCGGCGAACTTCGTGGTGCTGCTCGTGGGCTGGGCCTTCGTAGGCGCCGCGTCCTACCTGCTGATCTCGTTCTGGTACCGGCGGACCACCGCCACCCGAGCGGGCATCAAGGCCTTCGTCATCAACGTGATCGGCGACATCGGGCTGGTGATCGGCGCGTTCCTGCTCTTCGACGCCACCGGCGCCCTCGACTACGAGGGCATCTTCGCGGAGGTCAACAACGCCTTCAGCACCAACGACGGCACCCTGGTGGCCGCCTGCCTCATGATCCTGGTGGGCGCCTTCGCCAAGTCTGCCCAGCTGCCGCTGCACACCTGGCTGCCCGACGCCATGGAGGGCCCCACCCCGGTCTCCTCCCTGATCCACGCGGCCACCATGGTCACCGCGGGCGTGTACCTGATCGCCCGCACGCACCCTCTGTTCGAGCTGGCACCGCTGGCGGCGGACATCAGCGCCGTGATCGGCACGGCGACCCTGGTCTTCGCGGCGACGGTGGCCGTGGTGGCCACCGACCTCAAGCGGGTCATCGCCTACTCCACGATGTCCCAGATCGGCTACATGATCCTGGGCGTCTCGGTGGCCGCGTACGGGGCGGGGCTGTTCCACCTCATGACCCACGCCTTCTTCAAGGCGCTGCTCTTCATGGGCGCCGGCTCGGTGATCGCGGCGATGGCCGGCAACCAGTCGCTTGACCGCATGGGCGGCTTTCGCAAGTCGATGCCCTTCACGTTCGTCACCTTCACGGTGGGCGCGCTGGCCCTGGCCGGCTTCCCTCTGTTCTCGGGCTTCTTCTCAAAGGACGAGATCCTGGCCTTCACGCTCCACCGCGGCGGCGGCTTCGTGGTGTTGGCGGTGGTGGGCTATCTGGCCTCGGGCCTCACCGCGTTCTACGCCTTCCGCATGGTGTTCAGGGTCTTCTTCCGCCCCCCGGTGTCCGAGGCGCGCGAGCTCGAGCACGGGCACCTCGCCCACGCCGATCCGCAGAACCCGGCCACCGGGGAGCCCGAGGACACGGGCGTGGGCTTCCCCGGCCCCGAGCACCACATCGCCGAGCGCTCGTGGCCGATGAAGGCCGCGATGGGCCCGCTTGCGCTGCTGGCACTGGTGGGCGGCTTCGTAGCCGTCCCCGGCCTGACCGACACGCTCGAGCACTTCCTGGAGCCCACCTTCGCCGAGTCTCGCTTCGCTGAGTCGGTGCCCAGCCACGGCGCGGAGTACGCGGGTCTCGGGGTGGGCGCGCTCGTGGCGATAGGCGGGATCGCCCTGGCGTTCTTCGTCTACATGAGCCGCCGCGCGCTGCGCCTCGAGCTGCGCGAGCGCTTCACAACGGTCCACACCTTCCTCTTTCGCAAGTGGTACTTCGACGAGATCTACAACGCCACGGTCGTCCGCCCGATGACCGCCTTCGGCGTCTTCGGACGCAACGTCATCGAGGCCGACTTCGTGCAGAACACGATCGTGGGCGGCACGGTGGGGATCGTGCGCGCGGGCAGCTCGATGGCGCGTGCGATCCAGTCGGGGTACCTGCGCGGCTACGCGGCGCTGCTGCTCGTGGGCATGACCGGCCTCGGCCTCTACTTCCTGATCACGGCGGCCGGCTAGTGGCGCCGTCCTCGGGTTCACCCGGCCTCGGACAGGCCCGCTGATGGGAGCCTTCCACCTGTCGATCCTCGTATTCCTCCCGCTGGCGGCCGGGGTGGTGGGAGCCTTCGTGCCCGAGCGAGTGAGTCGCTGGCTGGTGACCGCGGCCACGGTGGCGGTGCTGGTGATCGTGGTGGCGATGATCGCCGACTTCGACAAGGAGTCCGGCGGCCTGCACTACGTGACCGACGACGGGTGGATCTCCGAGCTGGGCATCCGGTACTCGCTGGGGGTGGACGGGCTCAACCTGTTCCTGCTGTTCCTGACCGCCGTGGCCTGGGTGTTCGCTGCCGTGTGGTCGTCCTTTCGCGAGACCGAGCGCATCCGCCTCTACTTCTTCCACCTCGCACTGGCCGAGACCGCCGTGCTGGGAGCCTTCACCGCCCAGGACCTGGCGCTGTTCGTGATCTTCTTCGACCTGATGCTGGTGCCGTTCTACTTCCTCATCGGGGGGTGGGGCGAGGAGGAGATAAGCGTGGCGGCCACCACCAAGTTCGTGATCTACACGCTGGTGGGCTCGCTGCTGATGCTGGCCGGGGCGGTGGCCCTGGGCGCGCTCTCGGCGGGCGAGGGCCAGTCGATCTCCTTCTCGCTGGCCGAGCTTCAGAAGCGCTCGCTGCCGGAGGGGACCCAGAACTGGATCTTCCTGCTCTTCGCGGCGGCCTTCCTGGTCAAGGCGCCGCTGTTCCCCCTGCACGGCTGGGTGCCGGACACCTACCGGGCCAGCTCGATACCCGTCCTGGTGCTGGTGTCCGCGGTGCTCTCGAAGGTGGGCGTCTACGGCTTTTTGCGGGTGGTGGTGCCGATCCTGCCCGACGCCGCGCACACCTTCCAGACGCTGATCATCGTGATCGCGGTGGTGTCCATCATCTACGGCTCGGTCCTCGCCTTCTCGCAGGTGGACGCGCGGATGGTGGTCGCCTACTCCTCGATCGCCCAGCTGGGCTTCATCGTGCTGGGGATCTTCGCCCTGGACCCCAAGGGCGCGCAGGGAGCGGTGATGCAGATGGTCACCCACGGGCTGGTGATCGTCCCGCTCTTCTTCATCATCGCCGCCCTCACCGTCCGCGCGGGCGGCAGCGGCTCGCTCGAACGGATGGGCGGCATCGCCTTCGGCGCGCCGGTGCTCGCGACCCTGTTCCTGGTGATCACGCTGGCCACGCTGGCCATACCGGGCTCGCCGAACTTCGTGGGCGAGTTCCTGATCCTGTTCGGGGTCTTCGAGGACAAGCTCGTGTTCGGCCTGGTGGCCAGCGCCGGGGTGGCGCTGGCTGCGGTCTACATGATCCGCGTGTTCCAGCGCTCGATGCACAATCGCGTCGCCGAGGGGGTGCAGCCGCGCGAGGCGGGCAGGCTGGAGATCGGCGTGATCGCGCCGGTGGCGGCGGTGATCGTCGCGCTCGGCGTCTACCCCCAACTCCTCCTGGACCGCTCCGAGGAGGCCACGGTGTCCAAGGTGCGCGAGGCGGGCCGGCTGGCCGACGCCAGCGGCGATGCCGCGGCCTCGGAGCAGGTGCCCGCCGCGCCTACGCCGGTACCGGGGACTCCTCAGCAGGTGCCTCCCGGAGCAGGAGCGCCGCAGGTCCCGCCCGGAGCCGGCGCACCTCAGCAGGTGCCTCCCGGAGCAGGAGCCCCGCAGGTCCCGCCCGGAGCCGGCGCACCTGAGCAGGTTCCACCCGGCGCCGGAGCGCCGCAGGAGGCCCCCCCAGGGGTCGCTCCCGAGCAGGTTGCGCCCGGCGGGGGCGCGCCGCAGGAGGTCCAGCCTTGATCCTCCCCCTTGCCGACGTCGCCGCCCCGGAGATCGACTACAAGGCGCTCTCACCGCTGCTCGCGGTGCTCGGGGGGTCGGTGGTGGTGCTCATGGCGGGCCTCGTGCGCGGCAGGGCGGTGCAGAGGGTGGTGGTCCCGGTGCTGACCGCCGTCTCGCTCTTGGCGGCGATCGGCCTCAGCGTCTGGGTCTGGGAGCCCGGCGACCAACCGCCGATCGTGGTGGGCGCCCTGGCTCAGGACACCCTGGCCGTCGGGATCTCCGTCCTCTTCTACGTCGCGGGCCTGTTCGCCGTGCTGCTCTCCCTGCGCGCCACCGCGGTTCGCGAGGCGGGCTCGGGGGAGTACCACTCGCTGCTGCTGGCCTCGATCGCGGGCATGGTGGTCCTGGCCGCCGCCGAAAACCTGATCGTGCTGTTCGTCGGCCTGGAGCTGTTGTCGATCCCGCTGTACGTGCTGTGCGCGACCGAGCTGCGCCGGGCCACCTCACTCGAGTCGGGGCTGAAATACCTGGTGATCGGGTCAGTGGGCTCGGCCACTCTGCTCTATGGCTTGGCGCTCATCTATGGCGCGACCGGCTCCACCTCGTTCGCGGGGATATCGCGCGCGATAGGCGCAGACAGCGGGGGCGTGGGCCTCACCGACCCCCTGCTGCTGACGGGCATAGCGTTGTCGGTCACAGGGCTGGCGTTCAAGGCCTCTGTCGCGCCGTTTCACCAGTGGACCCCGGACGTCTACCAGGGTGCCCCCACCCCGGTCACAAGCTTCATGGCCGTGGCCACGAAGGCGGCGGCTTTCGCGATCTTCCTGCGCTTCTTCGACGACGCCCTGATCAACTCGCAGGTCGAGTGGGCGCCGGCGCTGGCCGCGCTGGCCATCGCGACCATCCTCGTGGGCAACGTGGGTGCCCTGACTCAACGCTCGCTGAAGCGCATGCTCGCCTGGTCGGGCGTGGCCCAGGCGGGCTACCTGTTGGCCGGGGTGGTGGTGGGCACGCGGCTGGGAGTACAGGCCACGGCCTTCTACCTCGCCGTCTACCTGCTGATGAACGTGGCGGCGTTCGCGGTGGTGCTGGCCCGCGAACGGGTCTCCGAGCACGGCGACGACATAGCCTCGCTGCAGGACCTCGGCCGAGCTGCGCCCTGGCTGGCCTGGCCGATGACCATCGCCATGTTCGCGCTGGCCGGCTTCCCACTCACCGGCGGCTTCACCGGAAAGTTCTATCTGATCGACGCCTCGGTCTCGGGCGACTACACGGCGATTGGAATCGCGATCGTGGTGGGCTCGATCATCTCCCTCGGCTACTACCTGCGCGTAGTGGCGACGATGTGGCTCGGCCGCGTGGAAGTGCAGCTCCCGACCAGCCCACCGCGCCGCGCCAGGCTGGTGGGCGGCTGGTCACCGGAGGCCGACGCGCGGGCCCAGCCGGAGGTTCTCTTCGTAGCCGTTCTGTGTGCGGCAGCGATCATCGCGGCCTTCATCTACCCGGACCCGCTGTTCGACCTGGCCCGCGACGTGGGCAGCTCGTTCCCGGACCTGCGGCCCTAGCTCGGGCTTGCGTTCTCGCAGCCTTCGCGGATAGGTTGAGGCCACGGCGGAGGACTTCGCCAACGCGAGCGCCGAAGCCATCAGCGCGAACGAGAACGAGATCGTGGTACGGGTCAGGCTGAGGACCTTCAACGGGGCCAATCCCGCGAACACGGACTTCGCTGTCCAGTTCTACGCTCGGACGACGAACTAGCGAAGCAGCCGGCTGAAGCAGCGACAGCGGTTCCGCGTCGGCGGGGCCGCTGTCGCTCTGCGCCCATGAAAAGGCCCCCAACCGGGTAGGTTCCCGAGGGCGACCCGAGGAGGCACCAATGAGCGAGAACCTGGCCACGATCCTGACCGACACGCGCGAGAAGCACGGCGAGCGGACTGCGCTGAAGCTGGACGACAACGAGGTCTCCTACGAGATGCTCGACGAGGCCGGCAAGCGCCTCGCGGGGCTCCTCGAGGAGAAGGGCTTCGAGCAGGGCGACCGGGTGGGGATCATGCTCCCCAACGTCCCGTACTTCGCCGTCATCTACTACGGCGTGCTGCGCGCCGGCGGGACCGTGGTGCCGATGAACCCGCTCCTCAAGGGCCGCGAGGTCGAGTTCTACCTCACCGATCCCGGCGTCAAGATCTTCTTCGCCTGGCACGACTTCGCGGAGGCCGCCGAGAAGGGCGCCGAGGCCGCGGGCGCCGAGCTCACCCTCGTCAAGCCAGGCGAGTTCGAGGAGCTCGTTGGCGAGGCCGACCCGGTGGAGGAGATGGCCGAGGTCTCCGACGACGACACCGCAGTGATCCTCTACACGAGCGGCACCACCGGCAAGCCCAAGGGCGCCGAGCTCACCCACTCCAACCTCAAGAGGAACACCGAGATCGCCGCCGGCCTGTTCAGCCTCGACGAGGGATCGATCACGCTGGGGGCACTCCCGCTGTTCCACTCCTTCGGGCAGACATGCGGCCTGAACGCCACGATGTTCGGTGGCGGGACGCTGACCCTCATCCCGCGCTTCGACCCCGCCAAGGCACTCGAGATCATCCAGCGCGACAAGGTCTCGGTCTTCGAGGGCGTGCCGACCATGTACACGGCGATGCTCAACCTCGATACCCGCGACGACTACGACGTCTCGTGCCTGGAGGTCTGCGCCTCGGGCGGCTCGGCCATGCCCGGCGAGGTGCTGCGCGGCTTCGAGGAGGCCTTCAACTGCAAGGTGCTCGAGGGCTACGGCCTCTCGGAGACTTCACCCGTCGCCTCGTTCAACCACCCTGACAAGGAGCGCAAGATCGGCTCCATCGGCACGCCGATCGAGGGTGTGGAGATGAAGGTTGTCGACGACGACGGCAACGAGGTCGACCAGGGCGAGGTCGGCGAGATACTCATCAAGGGCCACAACGTGATGAAGGGCTACTGGGACCGCGAGGAAGCCACCCAGGAGTCGATCAAGGACGGCTGGTTCTACACCGGCGACATGGCCAAGATCGACGACGAGGGCTACTTCTTCATCGTCGACCGCAAGAAGGAGCTGATCATCCGCGGCGGCTACAACGTCTACCCGCGTGAGGTCGAAGAGGTGCTCTACGAGCACCCTTCGGTGCTCGAGGCCGCCGTGATCGGCGTCGAGGACGAGAACATGGGCGAGGAGGTCGGCGCGGCCGTGGTCCTCAAAGACGGCGAGGACGTCTCCGAGGAGGACATCAAGGGCTACGTCAAGGAAGAGGTGGCCAACTACAAGTACCCGCGCAAGGTCTGGTTCGTGGACGAGCTGCCCAAGGGCCCCACGGGCAAGATCCTCAAGCGCGAGATCGAGGTGCCCAGCGAGGTGGAGGCGGGCTCCTCTTAGCCGGCGGTCGCGCTGGGCTGCGGGACTTCATCGACTCCCGGCGATCCTTTGCCCACAGGGCGTAGGCTGCCGGAGTGCCCGCCCTGGTCCTAGGCCCGTTCCTTCGCTACGTCAGCGAGGAATGCGCCCACTTCTGGGTGGAGACCGACCGCCCCTGCGAGGTCGAGGTGCTGGGCACGGTCCAGCGCACCTTCCACGTGGCAGGCCACCACTACGCGCTCGTGCGGGCCGGGGGACTCGAGCGAGGTACCGCCTACGAGTACGAGGTCCGCCTCGACGGCGAGCAGGTCTGGCCCGAGGCCGGCTCGAAGTACCCCCCCAGTCGCTTTCGGACATACCCAAAGGACGAGGCCCTGCAAGTCGTCTTCGGCTCCTGCCGGGTGGCCGCGCCCAACGAGCCGCCCCACAACCTGCCCAAGGACGAGGACGCGGAGGGCCGCGAGATCGACGCCCTGCGCGGCCTGGCCATGCGCATGCAGACTGAGCCCTTCAAGGACTGGCCCGATCTGCTGCTCATGCTGGGCGACCAGGTCTACGCCGACGAGACGTCGCCCAAGACGAAGGAGTTCATCCGCACCCGGCGCAGCGTCGACGGACCGACCGGGGAGGACGTGCTCGACTTCGAGGAGTACACCCGGCTGTACCGCGAGTCGTGGAGCGAGCCGCCCATCCGCTGGCTGCTCTCCACCGTCTCGACGGCGATGATCTTCGACGACCACGACGTCCACGACGACTGGAACATCTCACAGGACTGGCTCGACCACATGCGCACGGGGCCGATGTGGAACGAGCACATCATCGGGGCGCTGGTGTCGTACTGGATCTACCAGCACATCGGGAACCTCGGCCCCTCCGAGCTGGCCGAGGACGAGCTCTTCCACCGCGTGCACGAGGTCGATGACGCCGGCCCGATCCTGCGCGACTTCGCCTTGCAGGCCGACCGCGAGCCCGACGGCACCCGCTGGAGCTTCTGCCGCGACCTGGGCGACACCCGGCTCGTGATGATCGACTCCCGCGCGGGTCGGGTGCTCGATCCGGGCGCGCGCTCGATGCTCGACGAGGCCGAGTGGAGATGGCTGGAGGAGACGGCCACCGGCGGGTTCGACCACCTGCTGCTGGCCACTTCGGTCCCCTGGCTGCTCATGCCCGCCATGCACGACCTGGAGGGCTGGAACGAGGCGGTGTGCGACGGCGCCTGGGGCGGCCTGGCCAAGCGGGTTGGCGAGAAGGTGCGCCAAGCCGTCGACCTCGAGCACTGGGCCGCCTTCCGCGAGTCCTTTGCGCGCCTGGGCGAGCTCCAGCGCGCGGTGGGTGCCGGCGAGCGCGGCACGCCGCCGGCCATCATCCTCACCCTGTCGGGCGACGTCCATCACGCCTACCTCAGCGAGGTCGCCTTCCGGCAGGGCTCGGGGGTGCGAAGCGCGGTCTACCAGGCCGTCTGCTCGCCTTTTCGCAACCCGCTGGACGACCGCGAGCGCGCGGTGATCCGCTCGACGCTGAGCGGGCCGATGAAGCTGCTCGCGCGTACGATGGCGCGCGCCGCCGGCGTTGTCGACTCAGACGTCCGCTGGCGCCAGGTGGGCGACGGGCCGTGGTTCGACAATCAGTTCGCCACCCTGCTCATCGAGGGCCGGAGCCTGCTGATGCGCCTGGACAAGGTGATGGGCGACGACGAGAACGAGACGATAATCGTCCCGGTCCTCGAGCGACAGCTGGCGTAACCACCGAGCGCGGTCCCCGGCCTGCCTGCGGCGCAGCCCGTCGAGGGCGGTGCTCGGCTCCGAGACGCCGGGGGCGCGCCTAGACTGGCCGCCCCGCATGGACTATCCGGTCGAGAGCTTCACCCCCGACGAGCGCGCCTCGCTGGCGCCCCACTTCACGAACCTCGACCGGCCGGTGTTCGCGCTGGTGAACCTGCCCGAGACCGTCAAGGGCGCGATGTTCGCTCGCTACTCGCGCTATCCGGGCACGCTGCGGCGACTGTTCCTCGACGAGTTCGCGGGTGACCTGTCCGAGGGGGCCCGAGCGGCCTTCGACGGCGCCGAGGGAGAACGGGCGCGCCAGCTCTACGAGCGGATCTTCCTCGGCTACGGCGACGACTCGGTCGCCCAGCTGGGCGGCGTGCACGTGGCCTGCGAGTGGGTGTCGAACGTGATGACCAAGGTGCTCCAGCGCGGCCGGCTGGCCGCCTACCTCGAGCAGTCCACGCGCTACATCGCCTACGACCAGCCGATGCCCGGCGGTGGCTACCGCTACTGGCGCCACCCCGAGCTCGGGCCCGAGCACGACGCGGCGATGGACTCTCTGTTCACCACCTACGCGGAATCCATCCCGCGCGTGATGGCCTGGGCGGCCGAGCGCTTCCCGCGCGCCGACGGGGAACCCGAGGCCGCACATCAGCGCTCGCTGAAGGCCAAGGCACTCGACCTGCTGCGCGGCCTGCTGCCCGCCGGCTCGCTCTCCCACATGGGCATCTACGCGACGGGGCAGGCCTACGAGCAGCTGCTGCTGCGCCTTCACTCCTCCCCGCTGCCCGAATCCCGCGAGATGGGGCGCATGATTCTCGGCGAGCTGCGGCAGGTGGTGCCGAGCTTCGTGGCGCGGGTCGACCGCGCCGATCGCGGCGGCGAATGGGCCTCATACCTCGAGGGCCGCGCGCAGGCGGCCGAGCGCTGGGCGGCCCGGCTGGGCCTCGACCGCGAGCGCGGCTCGCAGCGCGGGCCTGTGGTGAAGCTCCTCGAGGCCCGCGGCAGCGAGGAGCACCTGTTGGCCGCGCTGGTCTTCGAGGCCGCCTCGTCCCCGGAGGACGAGGCCCGCCGCGCGGTGCGCAACCTCCCGCCCGACGAGCGCGAGACGATGCTGGCCGAGCTGGTGGGCGAGCGCGCGAACCGTCGTCACAAGCCCGGGCGCGGCTTGGAGGCACTGAGCTACCGCTTCGAGGTGGTCTCCGACTACGGCGCCTTCCGCGACCTGCAGCGCCACCGTCTGCTCACAGTGCAATGGCAGACGCTGGGGCCCGAGCTCGGCGCCGGCGTGCCCGACGAGCTCGAGCCGGCGGGGGTGGGCGACGCCTATCGCGCCGGGCTGGAGCGCTCCCGGGAGGAGTACGAGCGGCTGGTCGCGATCGGTCACCCCGAGCTCGCGCCCTACGCGCTGTGCCTGGGGTACCGCATCCGCTACGTCCTGGACCTCAACGCGCGCGAGGCGATGCACCTGGTAGAGCTGCGGTCGGCCCGGGAGGGACATCCCTCCTACCGCGCGGTGGCCCACGCCATCCACTCCGAGATCGCGAGCGTGCACCCCTCGGTGGCCGCCGCCATGACTCACGTGGACACCGAGCGCGAGCCACGTCTGGAGCGCATCCTCTCCGAGATCCGCACTCACGCAAGGCAGGCCGCCGCGACCACTTGAAAAGATCCTGAAAAGGAGTCCGGTCTGGCGCAACTCCACCCGGGCGGGGCTGTTGATGGGGCACCCACCCGACAAGGAGGATGCCCCGTGAAGCACAGTACCAACAGGCTCCTCGTCACTCTCGCACTTGCCGTCGGTCTTTCCGCGGTTCTGGCGACAGTGGCGATGGCCGCCACCATCATCGGCGACAACGGTCGCGACAGGATCATCGGAACCCCAGAGGCGGACAACATCTCCGCCAAGGGCGGCCCCGACCGCGTGGACGCCCGCGCCGGAGACGACCGCGTCAGCGGCGGCTCGGGCTCAGACCGTCTATTTGGCAACGCCGGCGACGACAACGTCAGCGGCGACCGCGGTCGTGACCGCGTGCGTGGCGGCGAGGGTGACGACACCCTTCGCGGCGGCGGTGGGGCTCCCGGCCGGCGCGGCGATCGCGTGCACGGCAACGCCGGCAACGACACCGTGTTCGGTGGCCGTGGGCGCGACCTGCTCACCGGCAACGCCGGCAACGACGTGCTCACCGGCGGCCGCGGCCGCGACGGCGTGTACGGCGGTCCCGGCAACGACACCGTCAACGGCGACTTCGCCGCATCGGCCAGCGCTCCGGGCAACAAGCCGGGCGGACCGCGTGGCGATCGCCTGCACGGCGGTGACGGCAACGACACCGTGCGCGGTGGCGGCGGCCGGGACGGCATGTCCGGCGGCACGGGCGACGACACCCAGTTCGGTGGTGCTCGCGGCGACGTGATCTTCGCCAACCTGGGCGCGGACAAGTCCTTCGGTGGTGACGGCAACGACGTTCTCTGGGCGCTCGCCAAGGGCGACGTCTCCCAGCCGGGCGTCGACGAGCTGGACGGTGGAAACGGCAACGACCGCTTCCGAGTCCGCGACGGCGAGGCCGATCGCATCACCTGCGGCGCCGGCTTCGACCGTGTGTTCGCCGATCAGTTCGACGTGATCACCGACACCTCCGCGGCGGATCCCACGGGCTCGTGCGAGAGCATCGAGCGTCGGGACGCCTCCACGGAGAGCGAGTCGAGCGAGGCCAAGGAGCAGTCCCCCTCGGCCGACCGCGTCGAGAAGTAGTCCAAGGACGGAAGCCGGACACGAAGGGCCCCCGATGAATCGGGGGCCCTTCGTCGTTCTGGGCTCAGAGCGGCGCGCCCTTTCCTCGCCACAGTCGGTAGTTTCGCCGGCATGTCCCGCGAACTCCCGACCGACCTGCGCATCGCCCCCTCCATCCTGGCCTCCGACTTCGCCCGCCTGGGCGCCCAAGTCGAGGAGGTGATGGAAGCCGGTGCGCGCGTCATCCACGTGGACGTGATGGACGGCCACTTCGTGCCGCCCATCTCCATCGGCGACCTGATCGTCGACGCCCTGCGCGACCAGGTCCACGATGCGGGCGGCTGGCTGGACGTCCACCTCATGATCGAGCACCCCGAGCGCCAGGTGGCCGCCTTCGCCGAGGCCGGGGCCGACGCCATCAGCGTGCACGCCGAGGCCACGCCCCATATCCACTACGCGCTGCAGGCCGTGCGCGACGCCGGTTGTCAGGCGGGCCTGGCGCTCAACCCGGCAACCTCGGCCGAGGCCGTGGCACCGGTGGCCGATGTGGTGGACCTGGCGCTGTGCATGACCGTGAACCCGGGCTGGGGCGGGCAGTCCTTCATACCCGGCTCGGAGCGCAAGGTGGCCCGCCTGCGCGAGCTGCTGGGCGATGGCACGCCGATCACGGTGGACGGCGGCATCGATGCCGACACGGCGGGCGCCTGCGCACAGGCGGGAGCCACCCTGTTCGTGGCCGGCTCGTCGGTGTTCGG
The DNA here is from genome assembly GCA_013695855.1 of Thermoleophilaceae bacterium. GTDB lineage: Bacteria > Actinomycetota > Thermoleophilia > Solirubrobacterales > Thermoleophilaceae > JACCZR01. The sequence continues at coordinate 4,011 of JACCZR010000052.1, read as the reverse complement.
CGGCGACGATCCAGCGGCGGCCTACCGCAAAGTGGCCGAGGCCGCCGGCGCGACCTGACCGAGCGAGTCCAAGTCGATGACCGAGGGCTCCGGGCTGAGGGCGGCACTTTAGGGTCTTAGACTCATTGCATGGGCCACGGGCTTTACCGCGTCACCTTCGAGGGCTTTGACCTCGGCGAACGAGAAGGTGCGGCCTTGGCGCGGGCGGGCTTCGAGCTCGAGAGCTACACGCCGGGACGCAGGGCGGACGACCCGGACGCGATCGCCTCCGGGAATTACTTCGCCGCGTCCTGCGGCCGAGCCGACGATCCGGCGAGCGCGGCAGAAGCGGTCGAGGAGGCGCTGGGGGGAGAGGCGTCTGGCTTCTCCAACTTCAGTGCCGAGCGCATGCTCACCATCGGTCAGGGAGGCGCGCTCAGACGCGATCGACGACGCGTGTAGCTCCGACAACGCAGAGGGGAGCAGCCCAATCAAGGGCCAGCACGGGAGAGCTCGGCTGTGGCGTCGCGCGGCAAAAGGCGCCGCCCTTCACTGCCGGCGATACTGGAGTGGTTGACGGGCGAGGAGTGGCTGGCCAAGGTATTCGAGCCCGCGCTGCGGGAGGATCGGATCAGGTCCTCGAACGTTGTTGGAGAGTGGAGTGGAGCGCTACGGGCGTTGGAGGCGTGCGGTCTGCTCAAAGCTGAGCAGACCGCTGACGGGCAGCGGCGGCTGAGAGCTGCGCACCAGGAGGCGCTGCGCCGACCGTCCCCCAGGATTGCTCCGCCCGAGTCGGTGGCCCGCCCTCCGAGCAATCTTCTACGGCACGTGTTCACGCCGCTGGCGCCGCTTGTCGACTTCAATGGCGTCACGCTTGTGCTGGCGTCGGTCGAGCTCTGGACACGGTCGGTTCGCCTGCGCATAGCCGGCCTCAACAACGACAGCAGCGACCGGTTGGACGAGGAGCACCGCCGGGCCCTTCAGGGGTGGGCGGAGGAAGTACGTGACGCGCACGCCCGCGGCATGGCGCGCGACGCTCCGCCGCGGGAGCCTGGCGCGAGGCTGCTCGACATGGGGCTCGCGCTCGCGGATGGCGCCGGCACGGACTACCGATCGGCGGGCAGCAGCTCGGGCGGCAGCGGAACGGAGTGGCGTCTTGAGGCAGCTTTCGAGCCCGGGATGCCAGCCGGCGCCAGTGAGCTGACCGTCGAGGTCAAGGACTTCGACGGGAGCATCGTCCACGAGGTCGAGCTGAAGCTCCCCGAGCTGTGAGTGGGCGAGGAGACTTCGCGGCGGACGAGGCCGGGCTGGCCGGCAGCGGGCTCGAGAGCTCTGATCCTCGGCTTTGCCTCCCCGTAAGCGGGCGTGGACGTTCCTGCTAGCGGCGTTTCTTGCGCCGCGGCTTGGGAGCCGCCGGCTCCTCCGGCTCCGCCCGCGTTTGCTGGGCCTGCTCCTCGCGCCTGCGGGCCATCTCCATCTGCGAGGGCCAGGGCTCGGGCTCGCCGCTGGCCCAGGTGGGGCCACGGCCGCCCGGCCAGCGTCCGAGAAACAGCGCGGCCATGGCCCCCAGCCAGAAGAACTGGATGACGAGGGGCGCGAACGCGCTGATGACCTGTCCGACGATGTAGAGGACCCCGAGGATGACCCCTATGAACCCGAGAAAGCGACTGACGACCCCGGCTCGCATCGCCGCGAGGCTCGTCGCGATCAGGGCGAACGAGAGCGCCAAGGTGCCCGCCAGGCCTACCCCCAGGGTCAAGCCGCTGCGCTCGACGAACAGGTCATCGGCGCGTTTCTCGTTCTCGGCGCCCATGCGAAGGAACTCGTCGGCGTTGTCGAAGCGATCGAACACGTCGAGAACTGCGGCTGCGGCAAGCAGGAGGGGCCCGACCAGGCCAAGAGCCAGAGCGGCAGCGGGCAGCTCGGGGCGGCGATGCTTGACGACACGAAACAGATACGCGAGCACGCCGGCGAGGACGAGGGTGCCGACCGCCTGAATCACAGCGGTGGTGAGGAACACCCCCTGCTGACGATCGATGAGACGCAGGAACTCGACTGTCTGATCGGCACGCGGGCGCGAGTCGAGCGAGGCGGTCTGGAAGATCCCCGCGAGGATCGGCAGCAGGATCCCCCCGACCGCGGCAGCCGCCGCCGGGCGGCCCCAGCGGGCCTCCCATTCGAGCTGCTGTTCGCGGTTCACGCCTGCTCGGGCGGAGGCGGCTGCTCGGGCGGGCTGGCCGAGCGCGGCGGGTAGTACTCGTGGTCGTCGGGCTCGACCACGCGCGAGATCCGCTCACCCACGGCCAGCACGAGGTTCAGTGCCGGGGCCGCGAGGCGAATGAGGCTCTCGACGCGCTCGCGGGTGCGGAGCTCATCCGGGGTGAGCGGCGCCATCGCGCCCGACTGTATCGTCCACGCCGTGACGGTCGTGCTCTATGGCGCCACGTGTTGCACGGGGCGCGTCGTGACCGACCGCATGGGCGATGACGGGCTCACCCGGGAGCTCGACGCCGAGACCAACGGCATCTGAGCGTGTTGAGGCAGCCGGTGACCCGGACCCTGACAGTCCTGCTGCTCGCCCTCGCCGCGTGCGCGTGGCCCTCCAGCGCGCTCGCCGGGCGAGACCAGGAGATGATCCTGCAGGACGACCCGAAGGTGGTCCACGCGGGGTCGGATGCGGAGCTCAAGGAGACGCTCGAGACGATCAAGAACCTGGGGACCGACCGCCTGCGGGTGACCGTCTTCTGGCACCTCGTGGCGCCCCGCGCCAAGCGTGAGCAGCGACCGGACTTCGGCGAGCACGGCGCCTCGGACCCTCGCTCCTACTCTCAGCAAGCCTGGCGGCGCTACGACCGCATCGTTTATTTCGCCGACCAGCTCGACCTCGGGCTGCTGTTCACGGTCAGCGGGCCCGGGCCGGCCTGGGCCGACGCGAGCCGCCGAGGGCGAGTGGGGATCAGACGGCCCGACGCCGGCGCCTTTCGCGACTTCACGGAGGCGGTGGGCCGGCGCTACTCCGGCAGCTGGCCCATCGACGACCGCCCGACGGACGAGCCGCCGGCCCCGATCACGCTGCTGCCCGACTCCTCGGCCCCCAGCCCTCCCGTGAAGCGGCTGCCACGGGTCGACCACTGGTCGGTGTGGAACGAGCCGGATGTCCCGGGCTGGCTGCTGCCGCAGTGGCGCGGGCGCCTGCCCGTCTCGCCGCGCCTCTACCGCGGGCTGGTAGACGCAGCGTGGCACGGGCTCGCCAGGTCTGGCCACAGCGGGGACACGATCCTTCTCGGCGAGACTGCCCGGCGCCCGGCCTCGAGCCGGCCATCCCTGCCGACCACGCGGGTGGACACCCTGCGCTTCGTGCGCGAGCTCTACTGCGTCTCGGCCCGCCACCGCCCGCTGGGCGGGCGCAGCGCTCTGGCGCGGGGATGCCCCGCCGGGGCGGGGCAGCGCCGGCGGTTCGTCGCCGACCATCCGGGGCTCTTCGCGGCCTCCGGCTGGGCTCACCACCCCTACACGATCCTCAGCGAGCCCACCTGGCTGGGGTTCGGCCCCACCGACCCGACGCTGGGCTCGATCAACCGCCTGGGCCGCACCCTCGACCGCTCACGCCGGCCCTGGGGCCGCTATCGCCGGCTCCCGCTGTGGGTCACCGAGTTCGGCTTCCAGACGCGGCCCGAGCCCTTCCGTGCCGTCCCCTTCGCGCGCCAGGCCGCGTGGATGAGCTGGGGTGAGTTCGTGGCCTTCCGCAACCCGCGGATCGCCTCCTACGCCCAGTTCCTGCTCAACGACGACGCACCCGTCCCGCGGGGCTCGCGGCGGGCGCGGCAGACCTGGGTCACCTGGCAGTCGGGCCTGCGCAACAACGCCGGTCACGCCAAGCCCGCCCTGGAGGAGTACCGTCACCCGATCTTCGTCTCGCCTCGCCGGCCGCGGGGCCGGCGGGTGCGGGTCTTCGGCTCGCTTCGCCCCGCTGACCCCTACGCCGCCGTGCCGGCGCGGATCGAGTTCCGGCGCGCGGGCGGAGCCTGGCAC
>JACCZR010000029.1 GCA_013695855.1 Thermoleophilaceae bacterium | reverse complement strand
CGCTCGAGCACGCGCGGCGCCTTGAGCTTTCCCAGCAGGTAGGGCAGGCGCTCGCCAATGGCGGGCTGGTTGGCTTTGCTCACGCGCAGAGCACCGCGTAGTCGCTGAGCTCGGGCGGGCAGACCTCGGGGACGACGATCTCGGCGGGCATGACCGCTGGTGGCGGCTCGGGGCGCATCCGGGGCGCGGGCAGCCAGGAGCCCGGCTCATAGCTGTGCCGATAGCGCGCGACCTCGCTGCCTTGATGGCAGATCCAGACCGCGTCGCGGTCGGCCTTGAGCTCGACGCGCTGGTGGACCAGCGCCTCGGGCGCGCGATAGAAGCTCTGGCGATAGCGCAGGTAGCCATCGAGCGGCACGCGGCTGGTGCGCGCGTAGGCATAGTCGAAGCGCGTCGGCGGCAGGCACCTCAGCGCCGCGCGCTCCTCGGCCAGGCGCTCGTTGACGAGGAAGCGCCCGGTTGAGTGGCGCCGGCGGTTGCAGATCGCCTCGCGCCAGCCGGCGTATTGGCGATCGAGGTCGGCCAGCGATGCGATCCGCCGCGCCGGCCAAAAGCCCGTCTTCAGGTGGCGCACCCCGCCCTCGACCGAGCCCTTCTCGCGCGGCGTCGCCGGCGTGCAGGCAGTCGAGTGGAAGGCGTAGTGGCCACGCAGGTGCAAAAAGCGCTGATTCCAGCGGATCTCGTCGCGCTCGCGGCGGGCGACGACCGAGCGCAAGTTGTCATAGACGCACTCGCGCACCACCCCGCCCAGCCAGTCAAACAGCGCCACGTGGCCCTCCAGGAAGGACTCGGCCGTCATGTCAAAGGAGAAGTGCGCCGACTGGGCGCCCGAATAGGGCAGCGTGCCCAGCAGCGCGTAGACGCGCCGCTCGCGCCCAGCGATCTTCGGCCTGGTCGGCAGCTCGAGCCAGTCGAGCTGCAGCACCTGGCCGGGGCGGTAGCCGGTGCGCTGGGCCGGGCGCTCGGGCAGCGGACGCAGCTCGCGCAGGCGGCGCTTGACGACGTCTACCGAGCCCTCGTAGCCGTGCTCGCGCAGGACCTCGGTCATGCGCGGCGCCTTGATCTGTGGCCATTCGGCGAGCACCTGGCGGATCACCGGCTCGAAGACGTCGACCTTCGAGCCCTGGGGCACCCGCCGATAGCGCGGCGGCTTCTCGGCGGCGAGCATTCGCCCGACGGTTCGGCGATTGATCCCGAGCCGACCGGCGATCTCGCGCTGGGAGAGCCCATCCGCCGCCATCGTTCTCACCTGCGCCCACTCCAACGCGCTGCGCACCTCCCGTGCCCCCTTGCTCGACCGATCGGACCGGTCGAGCGTGAGAGCTCAGGCGGTCGTCAGCGCGACGGCAGGTGGTGCACTTTTCGTTGCCCGATCCCGGTGCAGTATTGGGCGCCCGGCGTCAGCGAAAGCGCGCCGCCTGTCTCTGCTATCCGCTGCGCCCCTACGGACTTCGCTCCGCAGCAGGGCTACCTGTCGCTCAGGTGATCCACTTTTCAGCCGGCGCAGGTGTCCACTTTCGACCGGCCTTGACAAAAGGCCAATTCCCCCCGTCGGCACCGGCTCCTTGGGTGGGTCGGGGAACGAGACCTGATCCAGCGTCCCCGGCAGAGCGACGGGGTCCTTGGCCTGGTGGGTGCGGCGATCTACCGCACCGTACGGGACGTGCCGCTGGAGCCCGCTCCCCGGACCCGGGTGGACGTTCGTCAGGATAAAGCTCCCGACCTCAAGCGGACTTAGAGCGTTGCCGAGTAAGGGGTGAATGGACGAGCCGGCAATGGTCATCTGTCGTGGTACGTCCAGGGCGGTCGCGGCGCGGCTGCTTGGCGACGAGCGGCTTGCGCCGCTTGCCCAGGCCGGGGGCCCGAGCGGCCCTCTCGGTCATTTCAGTCTCGAGGGAACGCCCTCATGAAAAGGCAAACCCACCGCGAGGCGGGGGCGCAAAGCCAGGGGCCTCGCTCATGCGAGGCAGCCCAGTTGCCAAGGGAGGCATGATGAAGTTTCGAGCAACACTCATAGGCGGCGCCGTCGTTGCGGCGATGGCGTTGCCGGTTACCGCTGAGGCACACAGGAGCGTGTCTCCTCAGACGGTTGCCAAGCACATCCGCAGCGCCGATCAGGCCCTCGGGATGGTCGAGACGCTTGTCGAGCGAAACCGTGACGCCAAGGCCGCAGTGCAGCTGGCGAAGCTTCGCCGGCAGTCGCGTGCGGCGGACCGCGAGTCGGCGAGCCTGCGGCGACGAGCCCGCAGCCGGCGCGCCAAGGGCCGGGCTGCATCCGTGACGGTCAAGCTCGCACAGCAGCACAACGAGGCCGCCGAGGACCTGGCGCGCATCGTCGACGAGGCAAGCGGCGCGGTTCAGCTGGACATCGCCGAGGCGATCAACGCCGAGCTGCGCGGTCGAGAGAAGGCGATCTCCGCCCTCACCCGACTGATGAGCAGGGTGCCCGAATCCGCCAAGCCGGGTATCGCCAGGGCAATCGCCCGGCTGTCCTCGGACGGCGCGGACGAGGTGCGCTCCCTGACTCAGGCCCTCGAGGGAGCCAGCCTCTCCCCCCAGGCACGGCAGGAGGTCCAGGACGCACTCGAGCTGGCCACCGCAGCGATGGACACTGCGCTCGAGCTGCTCAGCTCGCTCGTCGACCAGGTGCCCGAGCAGGCGCGACCCTACGTCGAGCTGGCAGTCGGCCTGGTCACCGAGCAGCTCAACATGGTGAAGAATCTTCTCCTGGGGCTCTTCTCCGGCGAAGCCACTCCGACCCAGGGCACGACCCCACTGCCGGTCTCCACGGGAGGGCAGTGTCTCATCCCCATCCCCATCAAGCTGCCTTTCGTTCTGCCCGGCTGCTGATCCGATAGGAGTGCGACGGTGCGGGGCCTCACGCGACCCGGCGTGGGGCCCCCGAGTCGTTCCTCGGCCCACTTGCGGCGATGCTGGGGCACTGGGCGGATCCCCATAGGCCCGCACTGAGGTCGCGCGCTACCGCTCCCGGCGCCAAGCGATAGCGTCGCCCTCGGATCGTCCTAGGTAGACGGGGCAACCTGCACCCACACCAAGGCGCTCCGCCGCCCTGCGCGACCTGACACTCGCGCGGCACCTGCTCGAGCGGGAGGGCTCCTGCTCGCCGCCGACGCTCGGCGCTACGTCGGGGCGATGTTCTGATTGAGGCGGAAGAAGTTGTCCGGGTCGTAGCGGCGCTTCAGCGTCCTGAGCCGGTCGTGCTTCTCCGGCCCGTAGGCCTCGCGGACGCGCTCCTCGCCCTCGTCCATGAGGAAGTTCACGTACACGCTCGTGTGGTGGGGCTTGAGGGCCGACCAGAAGTTGCGAGACCACTCCCGCTCCTCGTCGAAGCCTTCAGCCGTCTCGCTGACGGCGGTGATGTTGAACGTGTGGCCCGCGCCGCGCCCGTTGAAGGCGGTGTGGTCCTCGTCTACGCGAGCCACCGCCCCCCCCATCTGCCAGATCGGGAAGGTCGTAAGCGGAGAGCGGATCTGCATCGAGTGCTCGACGGTGATGTCGATGATGTCGTTCGTGAGCTCTGCGACGTCGCAGGTGCGCATGTAGTACCACCGCCCGTGAGGAAAGCTCGGGTCGAACATCGCCTGATGGGTGAGGTAGGGCTTGGGCTCGCACAGGTCGAGCACCGGCGACCCGAAGGCCTTCAGCGGCCGAACCACCTCCATCCCCTCATCGACCGGCCCCGCCCAGCAGCAGGCTACCGCTACGACCAGCTTGCCATGGAGCTCCGAGGGCACGAAGTCGAGCGGCGGCGCCTTGCGGTGGAGCACGATCGTCATCAGCTCGTCCGGCGCGTCCGCGATCCAGTCGCGGTAGAAGCGCAGGACGTTCGGCGACTCCTCGATCGGCCAGAAGATCGGCCCGGCCAGCACGATCGGACCCACGGGATTGAGGCGAAACTCGAACTCGGTGACGATGCCGAAGTTGCCCCCGCCGCCTCGAAGTCCCCAGAACAGGTCGGGGTTCTCCGTCGGACTCGCCTTCACGAGCTCGCCCTCGGCGGTGATCAGGTCCACGCCGAGAAGCTGGTCGATCGTCAGTCCGTGCTTGCGCTGGAGCCATCCGATGCCGCCGCCGAGCGTCAGGCCCGCGACGCCCGTGTGCGTGACTATCCCGCCTGTCGTCGCGAGCCCGAACGCCTGCGTCTCGCGGTCGAGCTCGCCCCAGAGCGCTCCCGCCTGAACCCGCGCGGTGCTCGCCTGCGGATCGACCCGGATCCCCTTCATCAAGCCGAGGTCGACGACGATGCCGCCGTCGCAGACCGACAGGCCCGGAAAGCTGTGACCCCCGCTTCGGACGGCGACCCGAAGGTCTGTGCGCCTCGCGAGCCTCACGGCCGCAATCACGTCGGCGACCCCGGCGCAACGTGCGATCAGGGCGGGGCGGCGGTCGACCGACCCGTTCCAGATCTTGCGGTGCTCGTCGTAGGCCGTATCCCCGGGCCGAACCAGTTGTCCGCGGAAGGCGCCCTCCAGCTCCCGCAGCGCGGTCTCATCGAGCTCGGTCCCGAAAGGGATCGTGTTCACGCGGGTTTATCTCCTGAAGACCCTCGACGGCTGTGGCTTCATGGCAACCCTCTCACAATCCACCGGCCAATACCACGCTTCTGCCTCGCGTGTGAGGAGGCTTCTCGGCCGAGGCGGCGCTCGCTACCGCTCGGGGCGGTGGCTGTTGCACACAGCCGTCACCGGCTGGGCGCGACCAGGCGCCCGGGGCCGCCTGCGCGTGACGGGGGCTAGATGGCCGTTGTCGGAGCCTGGCTCAGCCATTAGGTGCAAGCACTGCCAGGCCTCGATTCCTGCGAGCAAGTCGGCGCACGGTGGGGTGTGTCCCTTCTGCAAGGAGGAGATCAAGACCGAAGCAATCAGGTGCATGCACTGCCAGGCGGATCTCGCTCCGGCTGAGCGCCACTCGTGCCCCGGTTCGGGTGCGTCGCAGCGCAGCGGACCTGTGGGCGGTCGCGGCATCCCCCCTCTGCTGAAGAAAGTCCCAAAGCGGGGTGGCGCGTTGGAAGCCTCAAACGCCGGGGATGCAACGACTACGAGATCGACGACAACGGAATCTGGTGCTTCATCGGCGAGGCCGGCGGCCTTTGCTTTTACCAGCAGTGCTAGGCAGCTCCCAGCCGACGTGACCTAGTAACCGGCGGGCACGACCCTGGTGACCCGCTGCCGTACCATTTCGAGCCGTCATGGGTGACATCGGCAAGCCCATCCGCGAGACCGAACGACCGGCGCCGGTCCGAGCTCCCGAGCCCGAACCCGAGCCGCCGCCACCCGATCGCGAGCCGCCGCCACCCGAGCGCGAGCCCGAGCCGGTCGAAGCGCAGCGAGCGTGAGCGCCCAGCCGGTCGCGGAGCCGCTCGTCGGCTTTCGCCACTGGGGGTGCAAGCGCGGCGGCCTGTATT
>JACCZR010000258.1 GCA_013695855.1 Thermoleophilaceae bacterium | reverse complement strand
TTCGAGGCTCGCGCCAAGCGCCAGGCCGGAGCGGCGCTGAGCGCGCTGCTCGAGCTGGGGGCCAAGGACGTGGCGATCCTCGGCGACGACGGCTCAGAGCGCCGCGCGGCGGTCCAGGAGCTCGAGGTGGGCAGCCGCTTCGTGGTGCGCCCCGGCGAGAAGGTGGCCACCGACGGGACGGTCGAGGAGGGCACGAGCGCCATTGACATGTCGATGCTGACCGGGGAGTCCGTTCCGGTGGAGGTAGGCCCCGGCTCGGAGGTGGCCGGAGCGACGATGAACGCCGGCGGTCGCGTGGTCGTCCGCGCCACGCGCGTGGGCCGCGACACGGCGCTGAGCCAGATCGCCCGGCTGGTGACCGAGGCCCAGACCGGCAAGGCGCCCGTGCAGCGCCTGGCGGATCGCGTCGCCGGCGTCTTCGTGCCGGTCGTGATCGCCATGGCCGCGGCCACGCTGGGCTTCTGGCTGGGCGCCGGCGAGGGCAGCGAGTACGCCTTCACCGCGGCGGTGGCCGTGCTGATCATCGCCTGCCCCTGCGCCCTCGGCCTCGCCACTCCTACGGCGCTGCTGGTCGGCACCGGCCGCGGGGCTCAGCTCGGGGTGCTGATCAAGGGCCCCGAGGTGCTCGAGTCCACCCTTCGTGTCGACACTGTGGTCCTCGACAAGACCGGCACCGTCACCACCGGCAGGATGAGCCTCGTCGGGGTCACGGTCGCCGGGGCCGACAGGGCGCAGGCGCTGCGCCTGGTCGGTGGGGTGGAAGAGGCCTCCGAGCACCCAGTCGCCCGCGCGATCGCCTCGGCCGCGCACGACGAGCTCGGCGAGCTGCCCCGCTCGGAAGGGTTCTCGAACCGCGAAGGGCTGGGCGCCGAGGGCGTGGTCGACGGCATCGCGGTGGTCGTGGGCAAGACCAGCCTGCTCGGGGAGTGGGATCTCTCCCTGCCTCCGGAGCTTGCGGAGGCGAAGTGGGAGGCGGAGGCGGGCGGCGCGACCGCCGTCCTGGCCGGGTGGGAGGGTCAGGCGCGTGCCGTGCTGGCGGTGGCCGACACCGTCAAGCCGTCCAGCTCCCAGGCCGTCGCGCGGCTCAAGGCGCTCGGGCTGCGGCCGGTGCTGCTTACCGGCGACAACGAGACGACCGCCCGCGCCGTGGCGGCCGAGGTGGGCATCGACGAGGTGATCGCCGAGGTCCCGCCCTCCGGGAAGGTCGACGTGGTCAGGCGACTGCAGGACGAGGGCCGCGTGGTCGCGATGGTCGGGGACGGCGTCAACGACGCGCCGGCGCTCGCGCAGGCCGACCTGGGTCTGTCGATCGGCACCGGCACCGACGTGGCGATCGAAGCCTCTGACCTGACCTTGGTCAGCGGCGACCTGCGGGCGTCCGCGGACGCCATCCGCCTTTCCCGGGCCACCCTGAGGACCATCAAGCAGAACCTCGGCTGGGCCTTCGGCTACAACGTCGCCGCGCTGCCGCTTGCGGCCGCCGGTCTACTGAACCCCCTGATCGCCGGAGCTGCAATGGCGCTCTCGAGCGTCTCGGTCGTGGCCAACGCGCTGCGGCTGCGCGGCTTTCGGGGCGAGCGAAAGGAGCCTGTCGATCCCATGGAAGCCAGCACCCACAACCACCACGACCATGAGCCGATGCCGACCTCCGGCAGCGCGCTGAACGCGGTCGCCTTCAGCGCCACCCTGCACTGCTTGACCGGCTGCGCGATCGGCGAGGTGCTGGGCATGATCATCGGCACCGCCCTGGGCTTCTCGAACCTGGGCACGATCGTGCTGGCCGTGACCCTCGCCTTTCTGTTCGGGTACTCGCTGACGAGCCTGCCGCTGCTGCGCGCCGGCTTCGCGTTGGCGGCTGTCATCCCGATCGCCCTGGCCACGGACACGTTCAGCATCGCGGTCATGGAGATCGTCGACAACGCGATCATGCTCGCGGTCCCCGGGGCCATGGAGGCGGGGGCTGGCAACATCCTGTTCTGGGGCGCCCTGTCCGTGGCCCTGGTGGTCGCGGGCGTAGTGGCCTTCCCGGTCAACCGCTGGCTGATCACGCGCGGCAAGGGCCACGCCGTCCTGCACGAGACGGGCGTCCACGGTGGTCCGCCGACCAAGCTCGTCGCAGCCGTCGCCGCCGTCGCGTTCGTCTTTGGCACCACGGTGCTCGTCACGGGTGCGGGCGGGTCCGGCGAGGGCGAGCACGAGGGCGGCGGTCACGCCGCTTCCGCCGAAACAGAGCAGGACCCGGTGCGCGGCCTGTCAATGAGCGAGAACGGCATACGGCGGCCTTCACCAGGGAGGTTGGGCGGTGAACGGCCCGGGGTTCGCGCCGGCTGGCACCTTCTCGTGCGCCGAAGCCGAGGCTAGGAGCTACCCGGTCAATGGAGTGACAGCGCCCGGCGGCCCAGCCGGCGCCACATGAGCTCGAACTTACGCTTGGTCCAGGTCTTTCTGCGGCCGTCGAGCGGATCGTTGACCGCGAGTCTGTTTCCTCGCAGGCCGGTCAGGACAACCGTGTGCTCCCCGAAGTTGCCGGTGACGGGGCGGCCCTCGCGGGTTCGCCATCGAACGTAGGGGCCGTCGCTGAGCCCGATCCAGGTCATCACCGGTCGTCCGGCGAGGAGCTCGGCGTAGATGGCAGCTGGACGGGCTCCTCGCGAGCGCGTCGGCCGCGCCCCGTGGCGGCGCGCGAGAGCTGCCATTGGTCGCTCGTAGACCCCGTATCCGCCCGCGGGCCCGCCGCCATCCGGACGTCCCACGAACCCGCGGTCGGGGTCACCCCAGACCATGGCGGAGGTGCCGCCGCCGACGGGATCTACCGGCTCGCTGCGCGCAAGCTCTCCTTGTAGGCGCGACTGACTGATCCGCCTGCCCCGCCCGGCGAGCAGCATCTCGAGGGCTGCCGTCTCGCAGTTGTTGCGAAGGCGCTGGCGCACGATTGGCAGCCGAGTGGAGGCAGCGACGGCGCGAACGGGCAAAGGAACCCGCCCCCCGCCACCCCGGGCGGCATCGGTCACCCGTCGCGACAGCGCGCGGCGATCGACCCGAAGGGTGATCGTGCTCGCCTGTCGTCGCCGACGGAGGTGACGCGGAACGCGCGCGAGCGCTTTGCGGCGGCGGGCGCGATCGGCGCCCAGCCAGCGCTGGGAATCGAAGCGCAGGAGAGGACGGCCGGCACTGACCACGACGACCTCGCCCGAAGAACGAGCGCCCTTCTCCTTGGCATTGCCACGGGCCACGAGACCAGCCACCAGGGCCGCGCCGACCACAATCAACAGAACCCACCAGCGCGGGCGAAGCCTGGAGACCCGCCCGCGGCG
>JACCZR010000166.1 GCA_013695855.1 Thermoleophilaceae bacterium | reverse complement strand
GCCGTTGCCGTTGGCCCGGCGCGGCGGCTCGGGCTCGGCGCTGGCGGGCGAGGGCGGGTCGCTGGCGGGAAAGGTCTCGGCGCCGGCCTCGTCCTGACCGTCGGACGCCGAGCCGTCTCCGTCGACGTCCATCTCGGCCAGCTCCGCCACCAGCGCCGCGGCTGCCCCCGAGAGGGGCACCCGGTCCTGTGGGCGACGCGGGCCGGCCAGCGAGGGCTCCACCTCGCCAAGGTCGAGCTCCAGCGTGTCGGAGTACTCGGCATCCTCGTCGCCCACCTCGTGGAACATGCCCTGCTCGCGCATGTAGCTCTCGACCAACTCGACCTGCTCCTTCGGCCGGCCGGAGAACTCGAGGTAGCGAAGCGTCTCGGCGTCGACGGGGAAGATGCCGCAGGTGGCGCCGTACTCCGGCGACATGTTGCCGATCGTCGCGCGGTCGGCCAGCGGCAGGTTGGGCAGGCCCTCGCCGAAGAACTCGACGAACTTGCCCACCACCCCACGCTCGCGCAGCATCTGGGTGACCGTGAGGACGAGGTCGGTGGCGGTGGCGCCCTCGGGCAACGCGCCGGTCAGCCGGAAGCCGACCACCTGCGGCAGGAGCATGGAGACCGGCTGGCCGAGCATGGCCGCCTCGGCCTCGATGCCACCCACGCCCCAGCCGAGCACGCCAAGGCCGTTGATCATCGTGGTGTGGGAGTCGGTCCCCACCAGCGTGTCGGGGAACGCGACGCCGTCCCGCGAGGTGACGACGCGCGCGAGGTACTCCAAGTTGACCTGATGACAGATGCCGGTGTTGGGCGGCACCACGGCGAAGCTCTCGAAGGCGCCCTGGCCCCAGCGCAGGAAGGCGTAGCGCTCGCGGTTTCGCTCGAACTCGAGCTCGGCGTTGCGCATGAAGGCGAAGCGCTCGGCGAAGACGTCCACCTGGATGGAGTGGTCGATCACCAGTTCGACGGGCACCCGCGGGTTGATCTTCGCCGGGTCGCCCCCCAGCTCGTCTATCGCGTCGCGCATGGCGGCGAGGTCCACGATCGCGGGCACCCCGGTGAAGTCCTGCATCAGGACCCGGCCGGGCGTGTAGGCGATCTCGTGCGAGGGCTCGGCCTTGGCGTCCCAGTTGGCCAGCGCCTCGACTCCCTCGTCCTCCCCGTGACGCAGCAGGTTCTCCAGCAGCACCTTCAGCGAATACGGAAGGCGCTTCGAGCCCGCGACCGAGTCGAGGCGGCAAATCTCGAGGTCGGCCAGGCGATCAGCGCTCACAGCCTGAACGCTATCGACGCTCGCTGCCTCCCCATGTCCCCCAATCGGAGATACGCTCGTGCAATGAGGCGCCCCGTGCGGACAGCTCTCGCGGTTGGAGCATTGGCCGCGGGGGCCCGTGCCTCGGTCGCCTCAGCAGCGCCGGTCGAGATCGGGCCCAAGCCGGGGGCGCTGTCGGGCAACGGGCACCTCGGCGCGTTCCCGGCGACGGCGTCCGAGCTCTGCATCGGCGACAAGCCGGTCCCTCCGGCGGTGGCTCCCAGCGGCCCTCTCCCCCGCCTGGTGGCCCGCGTGGCACCCTCGCGCGTGCGCTCCGGGCGACGCTCGTGCCTGAGGGCCAGCGCGAGGACCGAAGGCGGGCGCCGCATTGCCAACGCGCGGCTGCGCCCGGGATCCACCCGCGCCGGTCTGGGCAAACGGGGCAGCCGCCGGCTCTGCCTGCGCTTTCGCAAGGCCGGCGTTCGCAAGCTCACGGTGAGCGCAAGCGGCTATCGCACCGCGCGCGTGAAGATCCGCGTCCTGCGCGTCCGGCGCTAAGCGGCCCCGCGCCCGGGCGCCTCCACCCGCCCGTAGTCGATCCCCCCGTAGGTGAAGCTCGGCACCACCGGCCATTGGCGGCGCAGCTTGGGCATCTCGGAGGAGGGAAAGACGTTCATCCAGCGTGGGTCCTCGCGGTTGGGATCGGCCAGCGCCTTTTCCTTGACCATCGAGTCGTACTGGTCGATCGAATCCTCGAGGGTGTTGGAGTTCAGGATCACCTCCACCCCCATGAGCTCGGCCTCGCGCTTGACCCCCGGGATCTTGGAGAGATGCGGATGCCAGTTGTCTGCGGCCACGCCGTTCTCGGAGGAGACCCATACGCCGTCGGGCGTGTTCACCACCAGCGATTGGTTGCCGTCTGTGTGGCCGGGCGTCGACGCCAGCGCCACACCCACGCCGAGCTCGACGTCGCCGTCGAGCAGCACCAGGCCCTCGTCGACCACGTGGTCCATTCCGCGGGGCACGTACCAGGCCCACTGCATGGGGTGCGGCGAGCGGAAGGTGTCGATCTCGCGGCGCTGGCACAAGAACCGCGCGTTGGGGAAGAGGGGGGGCCGGGGCTCGAGCTCGCCCTCGACGGGCATGGTCGTGCCCATGAGCAGGCGCATGTCCTGCGCGTGGAGATGGTCGAAGGCCACGTAGTCCACATCGGCCGGTGTCAGGCCGCAGAGGTCGAGGGCACCGGCCACCGTGTTGTGCTCGGTGGCCAGCACGTTCTCGGACAGCCACTCGCCGTAGCGCACGATGAGCTGCTGGTAGAAGGGCGTCCGCGCGGAGCCCTCGGGAACCGTCGGCTCCCAGACCAGCGTGCGCAGCGCGCCCTCGAAGTCGTGGAACTGGACGATCACCAGCCGGTTGGTGATGCCGATGTAGGGATTGATGCCCCGGGCCGCGCCGCCGAAGGCAAAGCGCGCCGGGTAGCCGGCGGTCACGAGGTCGATGGTCCGGCTTGCCACGACTTGGCCCTGGGCCTTGAAGCGCCGCCGGAACTCCTCGGCCGCGGTCCGGATGGCTTCGAGGCGCTCGCCCCGCGGCCAGCTGCCGTTGGCCCCGTCGAACTCGTGGAAGGGGCGCACGCCGAGCTGCTCGGGGCTCTCGCTGACGGCCACCGGCCAAGCGTACCCAGGCGTCGATCGCACCACGGCAACGTGGGATCATCGCGCCGTGGCGAGCCACGAGGACTACGCCGCGCTCTTCGAGGGGCGCGACGCCCCGTTTGCCTTCGTCGATCTCGATGCGCTGTGGTCGAACGCCGCCGAGATGAAGGTCCGCTCGGCGGGCAAGCCGGTCCGCGTGGCCTCGAAGTCCGTGCGCTGCCGCCCGCTGCTGCGCTCGATCCTCGACGGCGACGCTGGCTATCGAGGCGTCATGACCTTCACGCTGGGCGAGAGCCTGTGGCTGCACGAGCAGGGCTTCGAGGACCTGCTGCTTGCCTACCCCACCGCCGATCACGACGCCCTGTACCGGCTCGGGCGCGCCGGCGGCGAGCGCCCGCCGGCGATCATGGTCGACTCCGCCGACCAGCTCGACCTGGCCGACAGGGCTGCCGGTAGAGACCGCCGCCCCATCCGCGTCTGCCTCGAGCTCGACGTGAGCTGGTGGACGGCGGGCGGCCGGGTGAAGGTGGGTGCCAAGCGCTCGCCGGTGCGCACGCCCGAGCGGGCGGCGGCGCTGGCGCGGGAGGTGGTGAGCCGGCCCGGCTTCGACCTGATGGGCGTGATGGGCTACGAGGCCCACATCGCCGGTGTGGGCGACAGGCCGCTGGGCAGGCGCGCGCAGGGCCGGTTGATCGAGCTCATGCAGCGGCGCTCGGCGGCGGAGATCGCCGAGCGGCGGGCCGAGGTCGTGGCCGCCGTCTCGACCGTGACCCCCCTGGAGCTGGTCAACGGCGGCGGCACGGGCAGCCTGCACCTGACCTCGCGCGAAGCAGCCGTGACCGAGCTCACCGCGGGCTCGGGTTTCTACGCCCCCACGCTGTTCGACCATTACTCGGGCTTCAGCCTGAGTCCCGCCGCGATGTTCGCCCTGCCCGTCGTCCGCCGCCCGACCAGCTCGACGGCCACGCTGCTCGGCGGCGGCTACATCGCCTCCGGTGCTCCGGGCCGAGACCGCCTACCGACCCCGTGGCTTCCGGCGGAGCTGGAGCTCGATCCCCGGGAGGGCGCCGGCGAGGTGCAGACCCCGGTGAGCGGCCCGGGGGCGGCGGCGCTGCGAGTGGGAGACCACGTGTTCATGCGCCACGCAAAGGCGGGCGAGCTGTGCGAGCGCTTCAGCTCCCTGCTGCTGGTGCGCGGCGGCGAGATCGTCGACGAGGTGCCCACCTACCGCGGCGAGGGCTGCTGCTTCCTGTAGGGCGGACGCGGGACGCTCAGCCCGCGACCGGCTGCCTGACCGGCCCGAGCACCCGCTGCGTGTAGTCGTTCTCGAAGCGACCCTCGGGGTCGAGCTGTGCGCGCACCGCCGCGAAGCGGTCCCACTCGGGGTAGCGCCCGGCCAGCGTGTCGGCCGACTGGTAGTGGCGCTTGCCCCAGTGCGGGCGCCCGCCCAAGCCGTCCATGATCCGCTCGACGGCGCGGAAGTAGGACTCGTACTCCATCCCCAGGTACTGGTGGATCGCGACGTAACAGGTCTGGCGCCCGTGGGCGGTGGACAGGAAGGCATCGTCCCCGGCGGTGAAGCGCACCTCGATCGGGAAGGTCACGGGCAGCCGGCGGCGCTCGACCAGGTCCATCACCGCTTCCACCGCCTCGCGTGCGCAGTCGCGGGGGATGGCGTACTCCATCTCGGTGAAGCGCACCGCGCGGCGCGTGGCGAACACCCTCCACGAGCGGTCGACCTTGGTGGAGGGCGAGACCAGCTTCGACAGGGTGGCGTTCAGCCGCGGGATGAGACGCGGCAGCGCCCGCCCGGTGCGGGCGAAGGCCCCCATCACCGCGTTCTCGAGCAGATGCTCCTGGAGCCACAGCTTGCGCTCGCCGACCGCGTTGGGTGCCTCGTCGGAGCGGCTGCTGGTCCGGGTGAGTGCCACGTCCGAGTAGGGGAAGACCAAGAACTCCCAGTGATCGGAGCCTGCGACCAGCCCATCCATCGTGTCGAGGGTCTCGCCGAGCGGCCGCGGCACGTCGCTGCGGCGCAGGGTGAAGAGGGGGACCGTGCGAAGCGTCAGCTCGGTGACGATCCCCAGCGCGCCGAGGCCCACCCGCGCCGCAAGCAGCTCGTCACCGCCGTCGATCTCGTGCACCTCGCCGCGACCGTCGACCAGGCGGAGGGACTCGACGCGCGAGGAGAGGTTGCCGAAGGCCAGGCCGGTGCCGTGAGTGGCGGTAGCCAGAGCGCCGGCGAGCGCCTGCGTGTCGACGTCCCCCTGGTTCTCGAGCGCGAGGCCGTGACCCTCGAGCGCCTCCCCCAACGCGTTGATCGAGATGCCGGCTTGAACCCGCACGAGCCCCGTCGACGAGTCGGCCTCCAGCACCCGGTCCATCGCCGAGACATCGACCATCGCACCGTCGGTGCACGCGATGTCGGTGAACGAGTGCCCCGACCCCACGGCGCGCACCGGGAGGCCCTCCTTGGCCGCCCGCCGGACCGCGGCGGCCACCTGCTCCTCACTGCTGGGGCGCTCGATCACCGCAGGCGCGCAGACCTGCTGGCGCGCCCAATTGGTCCAGCGCTCAGCCATGCGCGTGGTTCTACCAGCGTGGGTCGACCAACCCGCGCATATGCCGGGTCAGTCGCGCCTTGCGCGCTGTACGGTCTAGCGCAGGCCGGCCAGGCGCACGTAGCGCCGCAGCGTGCGGCCGTTGCGCGCCGCCCCGCGCGATGCCAGGGCGATGAAGCGGATGCGGCCACGGCGCACGCCGTAGACCATCTTCCTGCCCCCCGCGACTCGGCGCACCCGCAGGGTCCGCCCAACGCGCTTCAAACGCCCCCTGATGCGCCGTACACGCATCCCCGTAGCCACCCGGCGCGAGGTGTGCCCGCGCCCCGTGGTGCCCACGAGGGCCACGCGAGGGTTCCCGCCGCGGGTGAAGGCCGCGACGACCTTCGCCCGGCGGTTCTTACGTCCGCCCACACACCAGCGCCAAACCCGGCCCTTGCGCACGGCCGGCTGGGCCGCCCGGCGCAACAGGCGGTTGGGCGATAGGCCGAGGCCCACGTCGTTCAGCGAGCTGCGCCGGAAATGCACGTGCGGCGAGCGGCAGCGGCGCGCGGGGATGCCTTCGGCGCGCTCCCACATCTGCAGGTAGGCCTCGGCGCCGCGGCCCATCTCCTCGAAGATCTGGCGTCCGCCGACCTTGCGCAGGTCCTCGACCCAGTCGGGGTAGAGGCCGTAGTGTGAGACGCCGTCGCTGTTGACGTCGAAAGTGCGCGTGCCGCTGCGCTGCCTGTTCACGATCGTCCGGCCGTCGATCGCCCGGAACGGGTAGCGGACGGGGTTGCTCGTGTTGTTGGGCCGCGGCCCGGCGGCTGAGCTGAAGCCATTGAGGTCCGAGCCGAAGCCGAAGCCGAAGTAGTGCTTCGAGCTGCGGTACTTGCGAATGGTGCGCCAATCCTTGACGAAGCTCGCCGAGTTGTTGTCCGACGGCGTCACGATCCCCCCCAGGTTGTAGATGCGGGGGTAGCTCTCCTCGTCGGCCCATGAGTGGCTCGATACACGAGGGCGTGTCGTTCTGAAGATCGCAGTCGAAGAGCTTGGAGACCTCGATTCCCATCACCACGGCGAGCTTGCCCCGGTTGATCACCTTGCGCGCCTCGAAGGGATCGCGGACCACGCGCAGCCAGCCCTTGCCCGGCCCGCCGGACTTGCGATCCACGTACAGCGTGCGGCTGCAGGTGCGCCGCATCGCCGAGTTCCAGCGCCTTGCTGATGCCGCCCTCGTCCCAGGGCTTCCCGCAGCGCACCCGTCCGCCGAGGAACTCGAACGCCATCGCGTGAAGGTGGCCCTCGAGCAGTCCCCTGACCTCGGTGTAGGAGGTGCTGCCCTTCGGAGGGGTGCCGCTCACGTTGAGCTCGGCCTCTGTGGGCAGCGCCGAAGGCGTGGCAGTGGGCTGCTGCGGGGGATGGCCCGCCCAGGCCGCAGGGGCCAGGCAGAGCAACAGCAGATTCGCGTTATCGGGTGACGGAGATCGGATCGAGCGGCGGTGCTCGGCCGGCCAACGCCCGGCCTGCGCTCCGGCGCTATCACGCTGCTCGCTCGAAGCGAGCCGCCACGCGGAGGCACCAGTCGGCCAGCTCCGGCGGCCCAACGATCTCGAAGTCGACGCCGAGGGAGGCGATGCGGAGGGCCAGCCATTCGAGCGAGTCGTCGCTGGTCTCGTACGCGCAGCGGTCGTCGCCGAGCGGTTCGAGGTCATCGCTGAGCCAGCGGTGACGGCTCGCGATGTCAGCCGCCGAGGCGTGCAGGACCACGCGTGCCTGATGGCGGTAGGTGACCGAGCGGGCGCTGCGTTGCACGAAGGCCACCGCGTCGCCGCCGGGAAGCGGGCGGGGCTCGAAGCGCTCGGCTGTGGTGG
>JACCZR010000241.1 GCA_013695855.1 Thermoleophilaceae bacterium | reverse complement strand
TGGCCGAGGTGCTCGACCCCGATCTCGGTGCCGAGGCCTGCGCGCGCCGGCTGCTCGCGGTCCGCGTCGTGCGCCCGGGCTCGCTGCTCGTGCGCCGCGACGTGGCCGGCTCACCGCCGCTCGGCGGCCGCGGCTTTCTGACCTGGTCGGCCCGGGTGCTGAGGAGCGGGCCGGGGCTGCTGGTGCCCACCAGCGTGGCCGTCCGCGTGCCGGGGAGCCCACAGGACGAGCGCCGCCGCGCCCGCGCCGACCTCCTGGGCCTTGCGGGACTGGTGACCGGCGACGCGCTCGCTGCCGGCGAGAAGGCCTGGTTCGCCTTCCACCTGGCCGAGCGCGCGCTCGCTTTCGCTCGTCCCCGCTAGGGCCGGTCGCGCACCCCGTCGCGCAGTCCCCGCAGCACCGCGCTCGCGCTCGCGCGCGAGCGGTTCGCTCGCAGGTAGGCCGCGACGGTCGAGACCAGGACCCACGCGCGCACCAGCCGGTCGCGCGCGCTGCGGCCAGGCCCCAGGGCGATGAAGACGGTGTTGCGCACGTGGAAGAAGAAGCGCTCCGGGGGCGCGCTGGCCGCGGTGTGCGGGTCGGCGGTCTTGTGCACCACCACGCTGGTGGGCACCAGCCAGCCCCCTTCGCCGCTCAGCACGACGCGGCTGGTGTACTCGATGTCGTCGCTCCACACGAAGAAATGCTTGAGCGGCAGCCCGTGGCGGTCCACCACCCCGCGGTGAACCAGCAGCGAGACGAAGGTGGCCGAGCGCACGGGCATGACCCCCCTCTCCGCGCCCTCGATCGCGCGGGCGGCGCGCGAGCGGTCGGGCCACAGGGCGTTCATCGGATGCACCCGGCCGTCGCGCCACAGCGCCCGGCTGGCGAGGAAGGCCGGTGGCGGGGCGAGGCGCTGCGACGCCGCGAGCAGCTCGCCGAGCGCCCCCGGCTCGGGCACCGTGTCGTCGTCCATCAGCCACAGCCACTCGGCGGCGCCGGCGTGGGCGCGCCTCATCCCCTCGTGGAAGCCGCCGGCGCCGCCCTCGTTGACCGCGAGCGAGAGCAGCTCGACGCAGGGGTGCTCGGCCAAGACCATCTCGGCCGTCCCGTCGCTGCTGGCGTTGTCCACCACGAGGACACGGTCCGCAGGACGCTCCTGGGCCTCCAGGGCGGCGAGGCACTCCCGCAGCAGCTCGCGCCTGTCGCGGGTCACGACGATGGCACAGACACCCCCCACCGTGGGGACACTAGGGTTCGCCCGCGTGGCCGCGCGGGCTTCTGCACGTAGACCGGGGCCTGCGCACCCCCGGCGCTTGACCGCTTTCTTCGACCGGCTGTCGCCCCCGGTGGTCGCGGGTGGCGTCGTCGCCCTCTTCATCGGCGTCACCGCGTGGTGGCTCTCACAGGACTCGCACGTGGCCGACTACGACAGCGGCGTCCACCTCACGAACGCTTTCGGCTACTACAACGCGATCGCGGCCGGCAGGCTCTTCGAGCCGCTCACCGCCTACACCGGCTATGCACCGTTCGCGGAGCTCGTCGGCTCGGTCGGCCGATGGGTCGGTGGACCGCACGTCGCAAGCGCGGTGCTGGCGCAGAACGCGGTGTTCGTATCCCTTCTGGCCCTGGGCTGCTATCAGACCGGGCGCCTGCTGGGGGGGTCTGTGGCCGGGCTGCTTGCAGTCGTGTTCGCGCTGGGCTCGCCGATGATCACCGGCGAGTTCCATGAGTTCTTCCTCGACCCGGCCGAGGCCGCGATGGTCGCCGTCACGGTCTGGCTCCTGCTTGCGAGCAACCGCTTCGAGGACAACAGGTACAGCGCGCTGGCCGGACTCACGGCAGGCCTTGGCATGCTCACCAAGCAGACGTTCCCCTTCTTCATCGCGGGTCTGGTGGCGGTGATGCTCGCGCGAGGCGGCTGGCGGCAGTGGCGTGGGCTCTTGATCTTCGCCGGGGTGACCGCAGCGGTCGCGGGGCCCTGGTACGTCGTCCACCTCGACCAGATACGGGCCTCAGGCGACTCGGTCGAGGCCGCGGCAACCGCGGGGGGGCGCAACCCTCCGCGATGGTCCGGCGAGAACCTCTCCTGGTACGCCTGGGCGGTCACCAACCACGTCCTGCTGCTTCCTTTGAGCCTCGCCGGGGCGGCCGGGGCGGCGGTGGGCGCTGTCCGCTATGCGCGCACCCGCGCAAAGGACAACCTGGTGCCCGAGCTCTTGGGAGGGCTGATCGCAAGCTGGCTGATCCTGACGATCTTCATACCGTTCAAGGACAACCGCTACATCCTGCCGTTCTTGGTCTTCGCGGCCGTGCTGGGCACGGCCTGGCTCGTGGCCGTTCCTCGCCCCTGGCGGATGCTCGGCACCACCGCGGTGGTCGCCGTGGCGGCGATGAACTTCGCCGCCGTCTCGCTTGGCCTCGGTGGGACGGTGTCCGTCGAGGTGCCCGGAATCTCGGCCCGCGAACCCGATCACCGCAGCGTGGCGCTCTACACCTCGAGCGGCTGGCTCACCTCAGGCCCC
>JACCZR010000138.1 GCA_013695855.1 Thermoleophilaceae bacterium | reverse complement strand
ACCCAGTACTCCGGATGCTCGCGTGATGGTGTGTGACCGGTGCCGGTGCGCGCGACGTGGCGGACCTGGACCCAGGGCCACCGGCCAAGGCCGACTGCCTGCTGAAGCAGGGCCGAGTACCCCTCTGAACGGAGCCGGCTGAAGGATGAAGTTCTGTTCGTAAGCCGCTCAATCCGCTCGCACTCGCCGTCGAGGAATTCGGCAATGGAACGCTGGGCCCCGTGCGTAATCCTTGGTATGCTTGAGGCGAGGTAGGCCGATACGTCCAGGTTCTGTATCCCAGTTGTCTGCTTAGTGCAGGCGTGCGTGCGCCCGGTCACGTAGAGCCAGCGATGGACGTACGCCAACCAGCGGGGATCGAACCCTGGCGCAGGTCTCAGCAGATTGATGAAGTTCGAGCAGATCGCTCGATCGGTGCCGGTCCACTCGACAACGCGGCCCACGTTCTGTTGGTCACCGCCGCCGCTCTTCTCCAACAGAAGGTCTCCCGGTCCCAAGAGGCGCGGGCCGACCAGATGCCGCGGCATCGTCCGCCGAGTCGGAGCCTCGTCAGCCGTGAGGGCGTCGTACTGAAAGTCGGCGACTCGGACTACGGCAACCTCGTCCGTGCCCCTCGCTTCCTCACCCCACAGCCCGCCTCGAATCAGCCGTAAGGCCCGCTTAGCCTGCATGGTCCTCAGACCAACACCTCTTCCAGGAGCCGCCGGATCTCCCCCTCCAGCCCCCGCAGCTCCGCCTTTATCTCCTCCGACGGCCGCGGCGGCGTGTACTTGTAGAACAGGCGCGTGAACGGGATCTCGTAGCCGATCTTCCCGGCCGGGTCGGGTACCACGGCGTCGGGCACGTGGGGCAGCACCTCGCGCTCGAGGTACTCGTCCACTGACTCGGTGAGCGGGATGTTCTCCGTGTCACGGAGCTCGGGGTCGAAGACGGGCTCACCCTTGGCGTCGCGGACGATCGGCGCTTGGGGGTCGCGCACCAGCGTGCGCGCCACTAGCGCTCGCAGCAGCGGCGCCGGCACCAAGTCGTCGATCCGGTCGTCCGTCCACACCGTCCGGTTCAGGTATTGAACACCGTACGTCCAGGGCGGTTCGCGCGGAGCTACAAGCGTGACAACTCGGACATTCCAACTACTCCCACTCGATGGTCCCGGGCGGCTTGCTGGTGATATCCAACACCACCCGGTTCACCTGGGGGATCTCGTTGACCATCCGCGAGGCCACGCGGTCCAGCAGGTCGTATGGGAGACGGGCCCAGTCGGCTGTCATGGCGTCGTCGCTGGTGACCGCCCGGATGGCCACCACGTAGCCGTAGGAGCGCCCGTCGCCCTGCACGCCCACGGCGCGCACCCCGGCGGGCAGCACGCAGAAGGACTGCCACAGCTCGCGGTACAGGCCCGCCTTGCGCACCTCGTCCTGGAGCACGAAGTCGGCCGCGCGCAGCACGTCTAGGCGCTCGCGGTTGACCTCGTCGCCCACGATGCGGATGGCGAGGCCGGGCCCGGGGAAAGGCTGGCGCCAGACCAGGCGCTCGGACATTCCGAGCTCGGCGCCCACCTGGCGCACCTCGTCCTTGAACAGCCAGCGCAGCGGCTCGACCAGCTCGAACTCGAGGTCCTCGGGCAGCCCACCCACGTTGTGGTGGGACTTGATCGTGGCCGCCCCGGCGCTGCCGCCGGACTCGATCACGTCCGAGTACAACGTGCCCTGCACCAGGTACTTGAGGCTTCCCAGCTTCGCGGCCTCCTCCTCGAAGCAGCGGATGAACTCCGAGCCGATCGCCTTGCGCTTTGCCTCGGGGTCGGTCACGCCGGCCAGGCGGGCGAGGAAGCGCTCCTCGGCGTCGACGGCCACCAGTGGCACCTCGAAGTGGTCGCGGAAGGCCGCCACAACCTGCTCGCCCTCGTTGAGGCGCATCAGTCCGTGGTCTATGAACACGCACGTGAGCTGGTCGCCCACCGCCCGGTGGGTCAGCAGCGCGGCCACCGAGGAGTCGACCCCACCGGAGAGGCCACAGATCACCTGGCCATCGCCCACCTGCTCGCGGATGCGGGCGATCTGCTCTTCGACCACCGACGCCGCGCTCCAGTCCATCGGCAGGCCGCAGACCTCGCGCAGGAAGCGGTCGAGGATCTGGGTGCCGTAGGGCGTGTGCACCACCTCGGGGTGAAACTGGATGCCGTAGAGCCCGCGCTCGTTGTCCTCCAGCGCCGCCACGGGCGACTGGTCGGAAGAGGCCAGCGCGGTGAAGCCCGGCGGCGGCTCGAAGACCGTGTCGCGGTGGCTCATCCAGCAGCTCTGCTCGTCGGGCAGGCCGGCCAGCAGTCGGCCCGGTTCGCGCACCTTCAGCGACGAGCGCCCGAACTCGCCGACCGGCGCCGACTCCACGCGGCCGCCCAGCTCGAGCACCATCGCCTGCATGCCGTAACAGATGCCGAGGACCGGAACGCCGAGCTCGAGCACCTCCGCCCGCAAAGACGGGGCGCCCTCCTCGTAGACCGAGGCCGGGCCGCCGGAGAGGATCAGGCCGCGGGGCGAGCGGGCCTGCAGGTCATCGAGCGGGGTGTCGTGGGGCAGCAGCTCGGCGAAGGCGCCGCATTCGCGCACGCGCCGTGCGATCAGCTGCGAGTACTGGCCGCCGAAGTCCAGGACCAGGACCTCGTCCCGCGCGGTCTCCTGCGTGGGCGGCTCCGGGACCCCCTCCGCCGCGGCGGTCGGCACGGGGGTCGCCAGGTCGCTCAAGGTTCGACGAGCGCGGCTTCCGGATTGGTGGGCGCGCCGTTGGTCACGCCGTCGGCCGCCGGCGCCGCCTTGGCCGCGGAGGTCGCGCCCATGCCGATCGCCTGGTCGCGCTGGAGCTGCTTGCCCTCGGTCTGCAGCGAGGGGGCCACCATGACCTCCGCCCGCTGGAAGGTGCGGATGTCCTCGTAGCCGCAGGTGGCCATCGAGGTCCGCAGGCTGCCCATGAGGTTGAACGTGCCGTCGTTCTCGTGGGCGGGGCCCAGCAGGATCTGTTCCAGCGAACCGTTCTGTGTGGTCTTCACGCGTGCACCACGGGGAAGCGAGCTGTGGAAGGTGGCCATGCCCCAGTGGTAGCCATGGCCCGGCGCCTCGTAGGCGCGGGCGAGCGGCGAGCCGATCATCACGGCGTCCGAGCCACAGGCGAAGGCCTTTGCGATGTCCCCGCCGTTGCGCATCCCGCCGTCGGCGATCACCTCGACGTACTCGCCCGTCTCCATCATGTGCTGGGAGCGCGCTCCCGCCACGTCGGCGATTGCGGTGGCCTGAGGGACGCCGATGCCCAGCACGCCGCGCGTGGTGCAGGCCGCGCCGGGTCCGACTCCCACGAGCACGCCCACCGCGCCGGTGCGCATGAGGTGCAGGCCGGTGGCGTAGGACGCACAGCCCCCCACCGCCACGGGCACCGGCACGTCGCGGATGAACTCCTTGAGGTTCACGGGCGGGCGCGACTCGTCGGCCGAGACGTGCTCTGCCGAGATCACCGTGCCCTGGATGACGAGGATGTCCAGGCCGGCATCAAGCGCGGCCTCGTAGTGCGAACGCACGCGTTGGGGGGTCAGGGAGGCGGCGCAGACCACGCCCATGTCCTTGATCTGGCGGATGCGCTCGGCGATCAGCTCGGCCTTGACCGGCTCGCGGTAGATGCGCTGCATCTCCGCGGTCGCGTCATCCTTCGGGAGCCGGGCGATGCGCTCGAGCTGTTGCTCGGCGTCCTCGTAGCGGGTGAAGACGCCCTCGAGGTTCAGCACCGCCAACCCGCCCAGGCGACCGACTATCCCCGCCGTCTCG
Organism: Thermoleophilaceae bacterium; assembly: GCA_013695855.1. Taxonomy (GTDB): domain Bacteria; phylum Actinomycetota; class Thermoleophilia; order Solirubrobacterales; family Thermoleophilaceae; genus JACCZR01. Next base: position 2,908 of record JACCZR010000138.1, on the reverse strand, counting down.
GGGGAGACCACGCCGTCCATCGCCGAAGCCAGCAGTGGGAGCTCGAAGCGGTAGGGCCCGAGCTTCCAGGTGATGTCGACCTCATCGGGGTCCCTCGTGCGGCGCGACGGGACGATGGCGATGTCGTCGAAGCCGTAGGCGCGACGGCCCTTCTTGCCCCGGCCGATCTCTACTTCCATGGCGGCATCCTAGGTTCGGGCGCGGACGAGAGAGCATAGAGCGAGCGGTGCTCGGCCGGCCAACGCCCGGCCTGCGACTCCTCCGCCGGAGCAGCTACCTCGCTACTTGCGGGCTCTGCGCGCCGACCTCTTTCAGCTCGATCTCTTCCTGCAGGCGCTCCACCCCGCGGGGATCGAGCACGCCCGCCCCGAAGTGCTGCGTGGACTCGGCGCCGCAGGCGACCGCGAAGCGCAGGCAGTCCTCGGTCGAGCGCCCGCCATAGCGCGCGGCTACGAAGCCGGCCAGGAAGGCATCGCCCGAGCCCACCGCCGAGACCGGTTCCAGCGGGTCGAGCGTGACCCGCAGCAGCCGGCGGGGATCCGTCGCGTCGCTGTCGTCCCCGAGCAGACCCAGGCAGCCGTCGGGCAGGGTCATCACCGCCTGGCGAGCACCCAGCTCCACCATCTCCCCCACCGCGACGCGGCGGTCCTCGTCGTCGGCGAACTCGTGTCCCACCAGCTCCTCGGCCTCCACCTCGTTCGGCGTGACCACGTCGGGCTGGGCGCGCGTGGCCTGGCGCAGCGGCTCGCCCTCGCAGTCGAGCACGGTGGTCACCCCCAGGCGGCGCATGCCCTCCACCAGCCGGGCGTACAGCCCGCTGTCCACGCCGTGGGGCAGGCTGCCCGAGATGACGCACACGCCCGCTCCCTTGGCCAGGTAGAGCAGCTTGTCCACGAAGAGCTCGAGCTCGACCTCGGTGAGGGCCGGGCCACGCTCGTTGATCTCGGTCTGCTCGCCCGAGGTGGGGTCGACCACGGCGGTCGACGTGCGTGACTCCTCGTGGATACGCACGAAGTCGTTGAGGATGGCCTCGTCGGTGAGCTGCTCGATGATGCGCGTGCCGGTGGGCCCGCCGGCCACGCCGGTGGCGATCACGGGTTGGCCCAGCGCCTTGAGCGCCCGCGCCACGTTCACGCCCTTGCCCCCCGCCATCGCGGTCTGCTCCACCGCGCGATGGCGGCGGCCGAGGCGGAAGTTGGGCACCGCGAGGGTCTTGTCGATCGCCGCGTTGAGAGTGACGGTGATGATCACCCGGCTCCTCCTCCCACTCGCGTCCTGCGCCAAACCAGAGTCAGCACTCCAAGCAATATGGCTAGCAGGGCGACCAAGGTCAAGAGCGCCGCGGGCGAATGCAGGATCCGCTGGGGGAGGCTCGCCGCCTGCACGGCGGAGGTGGTGACCAGCGCCACCCGGCGAACCACCCTGTCCCCCTTGATCACATCCACCGTCCCCACCCGGCGCCCCGCCGGTAGCGGTCCCTCGACTTCCCGGGGCGCCCTGACGCGCTTGCGCGCCCGCTGTCCACGGCGCAGGGTCAGGTTCAGGTCCCGCGCCGGGGCGAGAGCGACGCGCTCACTTCGCAGCTCCACGCCGGCCCGGGCCACCGGGCTCTCCGCGCTCAGCACCGGCTCGCGCCGGTACTGCGCGACGCCCCAACGCAGCGCGGCGATGGACTCCGCGCGGCGCGCGGCCTCGCTCGCCTCCCCCAGCACGACGCTCACCACCCTGGCGCCGTTGGCCGCCTGCGCGGAGCCCACGAGGACGTAGCCCGCCGTGCCGGTGTGTCCCGTCTTGACCCCCGTCACCCCGGGGACGCCCTCCCTCACCAGCTCGTTTCGGTTGCGCACGATTCGCGGTCGGCTGCCGGACCGAAGCTCGGCGCTGGGCCTCCGCACGATCGAAGAGAAACGGCGGTTGCGCAGCAACCGCCGAGCGAGGGCGGCGAGGTCGGCGGCCGTTGAGTAGTTGCCCGGGTCGTCGAGCCCAATCGGGTTGGCATAGCTCGTGCCGCGCAGACCGAGCTGGCGGGCGCGGGCGTTCATGTCCGAGACGAAGGCCTCGCGCGAGCCCGACACGCCCTGGGCCAGCGCCACCGCGGCGTCGTTGGCGCTCTCGAGCAGGAGCGCCTCCAGCAGGTCGCCGACCCGCATGCGCTCTCCGCGGCGCAGGTTGATCTTCGACTCCGCGGGACCGGCCTGGTAGTCGGTGCCGGCGAAGACCCGGCTCGAGCGCGAGCGCTCGAGGGTGAGCAGAGCCGTCATGAGCTTCGTCGCGCTGGCGATCGAGCGGCGCGCGCGGGGATTCTTGGCCAGCAGCACCGTCCCGTCGCGGGCGTCGACCACGATGGCCGACGCCGCCCCGTCCAGCGCAGGGCGCTCCTGGGCGCCGGCCGGCGAAGCGTGCGCCACCAGGGCGAGCGCCGCCATGGCTGCGCAGAGCAGCCGCAGGGTCGGTCCGCTGCGCATCTACTCGCGGAGCTTGAGCTTCTGACCGGAGCCCAGAGCCTGCGGATCGAGCTGCGGGTTGAGCTCCTGCAGCTGCTCCACGCCCACGCCCGTCTTCTCGGAAATGCTCCCCAGGGTGTCGCCGGCCTTCACCGTGTAGGTGCCGCCCTGCGGGCGCTGGGCGCGCCGGCGCCGCGGGCGGGAGGACTTGCTGGTCTGCGTCTGCGAGCCGTTGGCCTTGTCCCCCCCCTTGTCCGCGTCGCCTCCGCCCGATGTCGCGAGCACGAAGAGCAAGAGGGCCGCGCAGGCCACGAGCGCCGCGGGTGCCAGGACGCGCGCGGACGTGCTGCTGCGAGGGGGCATCGCGCAGCGGAGGATAGTTGCGCGGTCGGCCACCGAGCGAGCGGTGCTCGGGCGAGGCCAATCGGTCCGGTGCTCGCCCGACCAACGCTCGGGCTGCGCTC
>JACCZR010000128.1 GCA_013695855.1 Thermoleophilaceae bacterium | reverse complement strand
CCGGGAGCACCACGAGGCGCGCCCCCCGCGAGCGAGCGCGGGTCACGATGCTGTCGATCCGTTCGAGCGAGCCGTCGACATCCCGGCCGAAGCAGTCGGCCACCGCCGCCACGGCCAGGCCGCCGCGAGCTGAGCGATTTCCGAACACGTCTGAATGTTGCCCAGGGCGGGGCGTTCGGCCTTTGGCCCTGGGTCCAAGATCGGGCGCCGGGCCTTCGACAACCTGTCGAGCCCACCCCTGCGGGCAACCACGACCGGCGCCCGCGGCCTGACGCGCGGTCGTTGACGAAACCGCTCGCAGGACGGCGGCTGAACCGTTTCCGCAGGGGCCCTGGCGGGTAGGTCTAAGGGAGTACCCCGAATCAGGAGAAGACTGGCCCAATGGGAATCATGGACAAGATCACCGGCCGCGCCAAGCAGGCCGCCGGCGACATCACCGGAAGCGCATCCACCAAACGTCAAGGACGCGACGAGGAGCGCAAGGGCGACGCCAAGGACGATCTCGCCAAGAAGCAGGACCAGGCCGACTCCAAGGCCGAAGAGGTCTCGAACCTCGAGCGCAAGACCTGAGCTGTTCCTGAGGGAGGAGACAGCGACGCGGCGGCGGCCCACGAAAGGGCCGCCGCGCGTTTCTCGCCTTAGATCACACAGAGCAACGACTCAGAGGGGGAGCAGCTGGTGGACTCATCTCTGTACGAGCGTCTCGGGGGCAAGGACGCCATCGCTGCGGCGGCGAGCTTCGGCTCGACCATGAAGGCGTGAGGGTCACCCCCATGCACGCCGGCTAACCCAACTCATCACCCGGACGGGGCGGCTGCGCCCCCCACCTTCCGGCGACCGGCTGACCCTCGAGGCAGCGGTCAAGCGATCCCAATAATGTCGCCGCGTCGATGCGACCGAGCGCCGCACCTCGCGCGTCAGGTGATGAGCCGCCGGAGCGCCCGGGCGATGAGCGTGCCCTCGGATTCGAGCGCAGGTCGATGGTCCAGTGGTTCGACCCGGTCATCCTGGCCGATGCCGCGCTTCGCGTCGTCCTGTCGAGCGTCTTTGGCGCCTACTCGGACAAGCGCGAGATGCAGGCGGCGATCGAACCGCGGCCCCACGAGTACGGCCCCGGCGGTGACGGGACGCTGTGGATCGACTTCGTCGCGGACCTCGGCGACGGCTTTGACTCCACCTACGCCGTGGCGTCTCTGCTCGGACAGGAGCGCCTCGAGCTCGCGGGCGGCGACGGTCCCCCCGACCTGCCTCGCGGGCGGGTGCTCGTCATGGGCGGCGACGAGGTCTATCCAACGCCGACGCGCGAGGACTACGAAGACCGCTTTCGCGGTCCATACGCCGCCGCGCTGCCCTGGGCGCCGCCAGCGTCGGCTCCCGACCTCTTCGCGGTACCCGGCAACCACGACTGGTACGACGGCCTGACCAACTTCCTGCGCTTCTTCTGCAGCGGCCGGCGGGTGGGCGGCTGGCAGACCCGTCAGCGACGCAGCTACTTCGCGCTGCGTCTTCCGCATCACTGGTGGGTGCTGGCACTCGACATCCAGCTCGACACCTACATCGACGATCCGCAGATGGACTACTTTCGCGGCGTGGGGCTCGAACCGGGTGACCACGTCATCCTCGTGACCGGCAAGCCGAGCTGGATCAAGGTCAGCCCCGACGAGGTGCCCGAGTCCTACAAGAACCTCCACTACTTCAAGGACAAGGTCGTTCGTGAAGCCGGCGCCCGCGTGAAGGTCACCCTCACCGGCGACCTTCATCACTACTGCCGCTACGAGGCCGACGACCACAGCCAGCTCATCACAGCCGGGGGTGGCGGCGCCTACCTCTTTCCCACGCACACGATGCCGGAGAAGCTCGCCCTCCCCGACGAGCCTGTGTCGTACACGCGGGCCGCCCGCTGGCCCGGCCGCGAGAGCTCCGAGCGGATGGCGTGGGGGGCTCTCCGGATGCCCTTGCTGGCGCCGGGGCTGTGCTTGATCATCGCCCTGCTCCACGCCTCGCTCGCGGCGGCGCTCTTCGCGGCGCTCGACGGCGATTCGGGCTTCCTGGTGGTCGCCCTCATCGGGCTGTTCGCGCTGGGTTCGCTCTCGGGGTATGCGGCTTTCGAGAAACCCCTCCCGAAGTTCCTGGCGGGCGCGGCGCACACGGCGCTTCAGCTCGCACCGGCCGCAGCCATCGCGATCGTCGCGGAGTTGGCGGTGGACGCCAACGGCGGCTGGGCGGCGCTCGCGGTGGGGCTCACGGCGGGCGCGATCGGATACCTCGTCGGGGGACTGGCCTTCGGGCTCTACCTCGTGGCGCTGCACCGCAGGGCGCCCAAGCACGCCAACGAGGTGTTCTCCTGCCAATCGATCCCGGACTGGAAGAACTTCCTGCGCCTGCGCATCGACGAGAGCGGGTTGACGATCTACCCGATCGGCGTCGAGCGCGTTCCACGGGACTGGAAGTATGCCGTGGACGGTGGTCTCTCCGATCCGTGGCTGGAGCCCGCCGACCGGCCCCTCACGGCGAAGATGATCGAAGGCCCGATCTCCGTGCCCGCCGCCCACCTCACGACGGAGGCGCAAGGTTGAGCACGACCGAGCACAGCGAGCGGGTGGTCGAGTTCACCGCCGGGGACGGCATGGAGTTGAACCTGGTCAACGTCACCGGAAAGCGTCCGCCGGCGAGGGGGCCGGTGCTCCTCGTCCACGGTGCGGGAGTGCGGGCCAACATCTACCGGGCCCCCACACGCCGCACGCTCGTCGATGTCCTGGTCGAGCGCGGCTACGACGTGTGGCTGGAGAACTGGCGGGGGAGCATCGACATGCCCCCGAACCCGTGGACTCT
>JACCZR010000074.1 GCA_013695855.1 Thermoleophilaceae bacterium | reverse complement strand
AGCCGCCGAGCACGCGTGCCTCGCGGGCCAGCCCGGGCGCGGCGCCGCGGTGGGTGTCGCTTCGCCGCGCCCCGCGCCCGCGCACCCAGGCCGCTCGGCTCAGGCTGCCGAGCGTGCTGTCGCCGGGCTCGCGCCGGTGCTCCACGGCGGCCGCCGGCAGGTACACGACCTTGCCGCCCTGCCCGCGCAGGCGCTCGAGCCACTCCGCCTCGTCGCCGTGGGCCCAGTCGATCGACTCGTCGAAGTCCCCCACCCGCTCGAAGGCCGAGCGTCGCACGGCGAAGTTCGCACCCCAGACAACCTCCACCTCCTGGTCGTCGGGGCCGAGCTCGAGCGCGGTGATGGGCGGGTCCTCGTCGCCGCATCCATGCATCCCGCCGCCCTCCAGCCGCGGCCGGATGGGCCCCCCGAAGGCCTCGGCGTCGGCCCAGCGCCCCGCCCCGGCCACCAGCGCCTCGACGTAGCCGGGCGGAGCCAGCACGTCGTCGTCCACAAAGGCCACGAGCGGGGCCTCGGTCTCGCGCAGGCCGGTATTGCGCGCCGCGTTCAGACCGCGGCGCTCTCCGTGGCGCACGACCCTCACCCCGAGCCTCTCCGCCAGCGCCCCCGTGGACCACAGGTCGCCGTCGTCGACCACGAGGATCTCGTAGGAGCCGCGCGTGTTCTGATCGCACAGGGACTTCAGCGCCACGGCGAGATAGCTCGGCCGCCCGCTGGTGGGCACGACGACGGACAGGTCGGGTTGCGTCAAGGTGGGCGTAGCCTAGACCCGGTGGCGCGCGTCCTCGTCGTGCACAACCGTTACCGGGTCGAGGGGGGCGAGGAGCGCTCCGTCGAACTGCAGCTGCGGGCGATGCGCCGCGCGGGTGTCGCGCACCGCCTGCTCGAGCGCCGTTCCAGCGAGGCCGGCCGCGGCCGCGCGGCCCTTTCGCTGCTGCGCGGCGGCGACCGGCCCGGGGACCTCGAGCGCGCTGCCCGCGAGCTGGGGGCGACCGTCGTGCACGTCCACAACATGCAGCCGCTCGTGGGGCCGAGAGGGCTCGCCGCCGCCCGTTCGGCCGGTGCCCGCGTGGTCTTGCACCTGCACAACCTGCGCCTGTTCTGCGCGATCGGCGTAGCCGCGCGGGACGGCGGCCCCTGCTTTCGCTGCCACGGACGCAACACGCTGCCCGGGCTCGTGCTCAATTGCCGCGGCTCGGTGCCCGAGGCGGCGGCCTACGCCGCGGCGCTCTCGGCCCACCAGCCGCAGGTCTTCAGGACCGTTGACTGCTTCATCGCGCCCAGCGGCTGGGCCGCCGGCCAGCTGGCCCGCCTCGGCGTGCCCGCCGAGCGGATCGAGGTGCTGCCCCACTACCTGCCCGCGGAGGCCGTGGCCGAGAGGTCTACGGCAGATCGCGCCGTCTACGCGCTCGTGGCCTCACGCCTCTCGCCCGAGAAGGGCCTCGGAGCGGCAATCGAGGCGGCCGCGGGCTCGGGTGTGCCACTCACGGTTGCCGGGGAGGGGCCGGAGCGTGAGCGCCTCGAGCGCCGGGCGCGGGAGCTGCGGGCGCCGGTCTCCTTCCTCGGGCGGGTGGACCGCGAGGAGATCGCCCGACTGCTTCGGGGGGCGGGCGCCCTCCTGCTGCCCTCGCGCTACCACGAGTTCTCGCCGTACGCGGTGCTCGAGGCGATGGCGGCCGGCGTCCCGGTGCTCGGCGCGGCGGTGGGCGGGGTGCCCGAGCTGATCGGGCCCGAGCGCGTGCTCCCGCGCGGGGACACGCCCGCCCTCACCCAGCGCCTGCGCGACCTCTGGGGAGACCCCGAGCGCCGCCGCGAAGAGGGCGATGCCCTGATCGCCCGGGTGCACCGACACCACTCGGAGGAGCGCTTCGTGGAGCGTCTGTTGGCGCTCTACCGGGCAGGGGCCCGCTGATGGCGGCGCCGGACCTCGTGAGGCGAGTGGCGGGAGGCGTGCGCCGGCGGCTGCGGCGCCCGGGCCCCCCGCTGGACTTCCCCGCCGTCGAGGGGCGCATCCACCCCCACGACGACATGAAGGACCCGCGGGACACCTCCGCGGCCCACTACGCGAAGGTCGGGCGATCGGCGCTCGAGGAGATTCGCGAGTCGCTCGAGCCGGCCGGCCTGAGCTTCGGCGACGTCGGGTCCTGCCTGGACATGCCGAGCGGCTACGGCCGGGTGCTCCGCCTGCTGAGGCGCGAGATGCCCGCGGCGCAGATCACGGCCTGCGACGTCAACCGGGAGGCCATCCGCTTCTGCGCGTCGGAGTTCGGCGCCGTGCCCCTGCGCTCGCGGGGCAGGCTCGAGACCCTGCGGCTGGGCCGGTACGACCTCATCTGGTGCGGCTCGCTGATCACCCACCTCGACGACCGGCGGGTCGAGCAGCTTCTGCGGCAGTTCGCGGACGCGCTCATGCCCGGAGGCGTCGCCGTCCTGACCATCCACGGCGACCCGCCGGACCAGAGTGACCCCACCTACGGCCCGCTGGCCCACGAAGCTCGCGGCGCGCTCGTCTCACGAGGATCGTTCCACGTGCCCTACGCGGGCGCGCTCGACGACTACGGTCACGCCTGGCACACCGAAGAGCACATCCGCGGCATGTTCGACCGCGTATCGGGGGGCGCAGTCGAGCCCGTGAGCTTTCGTCGGCGCGGCTGGGACGAGCACCAGGACGTTCTCGCCTTTCGCCGCCGGGCCTAGATGACTGAGCCTGCGCGCGCGAGCGCGGTCACCGGTGCATCTCCGAGGGCACGCACGCCGCCGCGGCCGGTCGCGACCTCAGGGGCGACGAGCGGTGGCCGCGACGGTTCCGCCCCGGCCGGCGGAGGCGGCGAGCGCTTCAAGTGCCACCGCCACCGGCGCCAGGGGGAGACCGGCCCCGAGCAGCGCGAGGTCGCGCGGCCGGGCGGGCACGTTTCGCTTCAGCAGGTGGAACGGAAAGCCGGGGGTCATGCCCGCGCGGGTGAGCAGCGCCATCCACATAGCGGCGGGGTTGTGCTCCCAGACCATGTGCTCCACTGCGTCGGGAGCGAAGCCGCTGCGGGCCAACAGCGCCTCGAGCCCGCGCGGGGTCAGGTGCACGCGGTGGCGCGGGACGTCGAGGTGCAGCCAGCCCTCGCCCGCGATCGCGGCCTGAACCGAGCCCAGGTTCGGGACGCCGGCCAGCACTACCCCGCCGGGACGCAGCCATTCGCCGATGCGCTGAAGAGCCTGCGCCGGCTCATCGAGATGCTCGAGCACGTGCCAGAGCACCACGGCGTCGAGGCCCGAGGCCGAGTGCTCCTCGATGCTCGCGCGCGAGACCGGGCGGCCGGCGGCGGAGGCCGAGTCCGCTCCGCGGGCCGAGGGCTCGATGCCGGTCGCTGTGAAGCCGGCCCGCCCAAGCGCCGCCACCAGGCGCCCCCGGCC
>JACCZR010000056.1 GCA_013695855.1 Thermoleophilaceae bacterium | reverse complement strand
CAGTAACTCGACGAAGCGGTCGAGCGCGCGGCGTTCGGGATCGGTCAGGTTCGCGGTGGCGAGCGAAGCCACGCCTCGCAGGGTATCCCGGGCGCAGGCCGGGGTCAGGCGACCGGGGTGCGCTCCTCGCCCAGACGCTCGCGCAGCCCGTCCATCTGCGTGCGGATCTCGGCGGGCAGGCGCTCACCGAAGACGGCGAGGTACTTCTCGATCTGCGGCAGCTGGGTCTTGAGCTCGTCGGTGTCGGTGTCGAGCACCGTCGCCAGATCGGCGGGGTCGATGTCGAGCCCATCGATGTTGAGGTCCTGCTCGCGCGGGACGAGGCCGAGCGGCGTCCTCTCGGCCTCCACGGCGCCATCGCAGCGGCGGAAGACCCACTCGAGCACGCGGCTGTTCTCGCCGAAGCCGGGCCACAGGATCCGCTCGCCAAGCTCGTCCTTGCGGAACCAGTTGACGTGGAACAGGCGCGGCAGCTGCGCGCCCTCGCGGCGGCCGATGGCCAGCCAGTGGTCCATGTAGTCGGCCATGTGGTAGCCGCAGAAGGGCAGCATCGCCATCGGGTCGAAGCGCAGCTGACCCAGCCCGCCGGCAGCCGCCGCAGTCTTCTCCGAGCCCATGATCGAGCCAAGGAAGACGCCGTGCTCCCAGTCGTAGGCCTCGTAGACGAGCGGCACCACCGTCGCCCGGCGCCCACCGAAGAGGAAGGCGTCGATCGGAACGCCGGAGGGGTCCTCCCAGCTCTCGGCGATCGAAGGGCACTGCGCCACGGGGGTCGTGAACCGTGCGTTGGGGTGCGCCGCGGGCGCGTCGGACTCAGGCGTCCAGTCGTTGCCGAGCCAGTCGATCACGTGCGAGGGCGCCTCGTCGGTCATGCCCTCCCACCAGACGTCGTTGTCGTCGGTCTTCGCACAGTTGGTGAAGATCGAGTTCTCGCGGACGGTGGCGATGGCGTTGGGGTTGGTCTTGTCGCCAGTGCCGGGCGCCACGCCGAAGATGCCCGCCTCGGGGTTGATCGCGTACAGCCGGCCGTCCTCGCCGAACTTCATCCAGGCGATGTCGTCGCCGATGATCTCCACATTCCAGCCCTCCAGCGTGGGCACCAGCATGGCCAGGTTGGTCTTGCCGCACGCCGACGGGAATGCTCCGGCCACGTGCTTGACCTCCCCCTCGGGAGATGTGAGCCTCAGGATGAGCATGTGCTCGGCCAGCCAGCCCTCTTCGTGGGCCATGACCGAGGCGATGCGAAGAGCGAAGCACTTCTTGCCCAACAGCGCGTTGCCGCCGTAGCCCGAGCCGAAGGACCAGATCTCGCGGGTCTCCGGGAAGTGCACGATGTACTTGTTGTCGGGGTTGCAAGGCCACGGGACGTCCAGGGCGCCGTCCTCGAGCGGAGCGCCCACCGAGTGCAGGCAGGGCACGAAGTCGCCGTCGTCGAGGACGTCGAGGACGCCCTGCCCCACGCGGGTCATGATCCGCATCGACACCGCAACGTAGGCGGAGTCGGTGAGCTGAACGCCCACGTGGGCGATGGGCGACCCGAGGGGGCCCATCGAGAAGGGCACCACGTACAGCGTGCGGCCCTGCATGCAGCCGGCAAAGAGGCCCTGCAGCGTGTCGCGCATCTCGGGCGGATCGCGCCAGTTGTTGGTCGGTCCTGCGTCCTCCTCGCGCTTGGAGCAGATGAAGGTTCGGTCCTCCACCCGCGCCACGTCCCCGGGATCCGAGCGAGCCAGGTACGAGTTGGGCCGCTTGGCCTCGGAGAGCTTCTCAAAGGTCCCCGCCTCCACCAGTGCCGCGCACAGACGATCGTACTCCTCCGCGGAGCCGTCGCACCAGTAGATGGCGGCGGGCCGGGTCAGCTCGGCCACCTCGTCTACCCAGGCCCGAAGGCCGGCGTGGGTCCTGGGTGGCGCAGCGGTGGTGTTGCTCTCCATGGGCTCCTCGGTCGACGAACGAGCGCGTAAGGGTACCCGGGGCTGCCTACACTGGGCAGATGCGGGCGACACTGCGCTTCGTGGCCTCGGTGATGACGCTGAGCGGCATCCTCCTGATCGCCGACGCCGCGGCCACGCTGACCTGGCAGGAGCCCGTCTCCTACGTCATGTCGCTGTTTCGCCAGGACAGCCTCGAGTCCGCCCTTGCCAACCCGCCCGAGCGGGTTCGCGACCGGCGACCGCTCGAAGGCGACCCGATCGGTCGCATCGAGCTGCCCACCCTCGGGCGCCGCTACTTCGTCGTCGAGGGCACCAAGACCGGTGACCTGCGCAAAGGCCCCGGCCATTACTCCGACACACCATTGCCCGGCGAGCGCGGCACCGTCGCAATCGCGGGCCACCGCACGACCCACGGAGCGCCCTTTCGCACGATCGACAAGCTGCGCAAGGGCGATCGAGTGATCGTGAACACGACCGACGGGCGCTTCGTCTACCGAGTGGAGAAGACCCGGATCGTTGCACCCACCGAGGTCTCGGTGAAGCGGCGGGTGGGCTACGACAGGCTCATCCTCAGCGCCTGCCACCCGCTCTACAGCGCGGCGCAGCGCATAGTCGTCTTCGCGCGCTTCAGCCGCCGTGAAGCGCCATAGGTCCGGCCGGGATGAGGCTCCCGTTCAGGCTCGAACCGTCGCGAGACTCGAAGAAGAGGATCAACACCACCACCAGCGCCAGCGAGATCAGCAGCACGGCCAGCCAGTAGAGGAGCTTCGCGAGGACGCGGGGCACGCCGCCAGGATAGTCCTGCGCCTCCGTGGACGCCCAGGCGCCGGGCCACCACCCCACACCCCGCTGCCCGGCGGGCACGACACCGTGGGGATTGCGGATCACGCGCGACCGCGGCGCTCCTTCCGTAGAGGATCTTGAGGGCTCTTGCGGGGCTCATTCGCTGTCGTCGGCGCGGGCCGGGCGGCCAGCCAACGGCGGCGCGACTCAAGCTCCCCACTCCGGCGACCGATGTCAACTGATGAAATGGCGAAGCGCGACGATCCTCTCGGGCGGCAAGGGCTCCCGGCTCGGCCCGTACGCGACGGTCCTGCCCAAGCGCTGCAGGCCGGGCGGACGTGTGTCCAGCCAGGCCGACGCCAGAGCTCTCACACCGTCTGGTCAGGACGACTAGGGCGTCGCGCCAACGGAAACGGCGCGGATATCTTCGCGAGATCCTTCCCGCATCCGCGAGACCCGAACCTCGGCGCAGCACGAGAGTTCTAACGGGTGGGATGTGTGCCTTCCTTACCAGCCTTCCCTCCGACCAGCGAGCGCGTCGCCCTTTTTGGGCTCGCAGCTACGCTGCATGACACGAGTCTAGGGTGGACTTAGATGCCTGATGCCAAGCCTGCCCTTCGGTCAGCCGCAGAAGCCGGCGCCCCGGTCCAAGGGCTGACCACCGCGCCCCTAGCCTTTCCCGACGAAGCAGCAGGTCGGGCGGGCAGGGTTGCGAGCCGGGCTCTCGACGTCCTCGTCGCCGCCGTGCTCCTGATCTGCCTCGTGCCGCTGCTGCTGGCGGTCGCGCTCCTCGTCAAGCTCGACACTCGGGGGCCGATTCTCTTTCGCCAGCGGCGCCTCGGGAAGGATATGCGCCCGTTCACGGTGCTGAAATTCAGAACGATGCACACCGATGCCACACCGGACGCGCACATCCGATACCTCGCCGAGCTGGCGCAGGCGGGCGACAACGGTGACGCGTCGACCTTGAGGAAGCTGACCGACGATCCGCGCGTGACAGGCTTAGGTCGGACGCTTCGGCGGTTCAGCATCGATGAGATCCCGCAGCTCTTCAACGTAGTTGCAGGGCAGATGGCACTCGTGGGCCCCCGGCCCGCGATCCAGTACGAGCTGGAGCACTACGAGCCGGTTCACTTCGAGCGCTTCAGCGTGCGCCCGGGTATCAGCGGTTTGTGGCAGGTGTCAGGCCGCAGCGCGATCGGGTTCAAGGAGATGTTGGACTTGGACGCCGAGTACGCCAGATCGGCGACTCTCGGAACCGACCTGCGAATCCTCATCCGAACGCCGCGCGCCGCTGTTCG
>JACCZR010000048.1 GCA_013695855.1 Thermoleophilaceae bacterium | reverse complement strand
GCGCTCGCGCTTCGGCACCTACCTGCTCGCCGCGGGGGCGGTGGGCGAGTTCGGCCCCATCATGCTCACCACCCTGCTCTTCTCCACCCAGGGCGCGGGCTCGAACGCCCTGCTCCTGCTCGCCTTCGTGGCGCTCGCGGTAGTCGCGGCGGTCATTGCGGTCCGGGGGGCCGGCAGCGGCGGGGACCTCTTCGAACGCGGGCTGGAGGCCAGCGGCCAGCTGCCGGTGCGGGCCTCGGTGTTGGCGGTCTTCGGCCTGGGCACGCTGGCGGCCAGCCTGGGGCTCGACCTCCTGCTGGGCGGCTTCGTGGCGGGCGTGATCACCCGTCTCGCGCTCAAGGGTCGCGAGGTCCCGGTGTTCGAGTCCAAGCTCAAGGCCGTGGCCTACGGTTTCTTCATCCCCTTCTTCTTCGTGGTGAGCGGGTTGCAGTTCGACCTGCGGGCGCTCACCGACCACCCGGCGAGCCTGCTCGAGCTGCCCCTCTTCCTCGCCCTGTTCTTCGTGGTGCGCGGGGCGCCGGCCTTCCTTCTCTACCGCCGGCGGCTGGAGCTGCGCGAGCGGGCGGCCCTGGCCTTCTTCTCGGCCACCGAGCTCCCGCTGGTGGTGGCGATCACCACCATCGCCGTGGGCGAAGGGCACATGCGCAGCTCCACCGCGGCCTCGCTCGTGGGGGCGGCCATCCTCTCCACCGCGATCTTCCCGCTCGTGGCGCTGCGCCTGCGCGCCGGCGACCAGGCTCTAGGCTCGCCGGCGTGAGGGTGCTCGTGCTCGGCGCCGGTGGGATGCTCGGCCGCGACCTGGTGGACGCCGCGGAGCGCTCGGCGCACGAGGTGACCGCCTTGGGACACGCAGAGCTCGACGTGACCGACGCCGCGGCCGTCGAGGCGGCGGTGCAGGCAAGCCGCCCACAGTGGGTGGCCAACTGCGCGGCCTACACGCGCGTGGACGACGCCGAGCATGAGGCCGAAGAGGCCCTGCGCGTGAACGGGGAAGCCGCGGGGGTGGTGGCCCGCGCGGCGTGGGCGGCCGGCGCCACGGCGCTCTACCCCTCGACCGACTACGTCTTCGACGGTGAGAAGAAGAGCGACTACGTGGAGTCCGACCCCGTGGCGCCGCTGTCGAGCTACGGGCGCTCCAAGCTGGCGGGCGAGCGGGCCGGCGAGGGACATCTGGTGGTCCGCAGCTCGTGGCTCTTCGGCGTGGGCGGGCGCAACTTCGTGGAGACGATGCTCGGACTCGCCGCCCGCCGCGACGAGCTGCGGGTGGTGGAAGACCAGGTCGGCTCGCCCACCTTCACCCCGCACCTGGCCGAGGGTCTCGTCGGCCTGATGGAGGCCGACGCCCGCGGTGTCAGGCACCTCACCGCCGGCGGATCGTGTTCGTGGCGGGACTTCGCGCGTGAGATCTTCGCCCGCACCGGCGCGCCGGTCCGCGTCGCGGGCTGCACTACCGAGGACTTCGGCGCCCCCGCCCCACGCCCCCGACGCTCGGTGCTGGCCAGCGAGCACCCCGACACCCCGAAGCTCCCCCACTGGACCGAGGGCCTGGACGCCTACCTGGCCGCGAGGGTGCCTGCGTGAGGCTGCTCGTGACCGGCGGCTGCGGCTTCATCGGCTCGGCCTACGTCCGGCTGGCCCTGGCCGAGGGCCACGAGGTGCGCGTACTCGACAAGCTCACCTACGCCGGGCGCCCCGAGAACATCGAGGGCACCGGAGCCGAGCTGGTCGAGGGGGCGATCGAAGACCCAGCGGTCGCAGGGGAGGCCATGGCGGGCTGCGAGGCGGTGGTGAACTTCGCCGCGGAGTCCCACGTGGACCGCTCCATCGCCGACCCTGAGGCCTTTGCCCGCACGCACGTGATCGGCACGTCGGTGCTCCTGGACGCGGTGCGCGAGCGAGGGGTGGCGCGCTATCTGCAGGTCTCGACCGACGAGGTCTATGGCTCGATCGAGTCGGGCTCGTTTGACGAGAGCTCGCCGATCCAGCCCTCCTCGCCCTACTCGGCCACCAAGGCCGCGGGCGACCTGCTGGTCTCAGCGCACGTGCACACCTACGCCACCGAGGCGGTCATCTGCCGCGGATCGAACAACTACGGCCCGCGCCAGTACCCCGAGAAGCTGATCCCGCTCATGGTGCTGAACGCCCTGCACGGTGACTCCCTGCCCGTGTACGGCGACGGGCGTCAGGTGCGCAACTGGCTTTACATGGAGGACTTCGCCCGCGCGATCCACACCGTGCTCGAGCGAGGCAGACCCGGCGAGGCCTACAACGCGGGCGGACCCGACGAGATGGAGAACCTCGACGTCGTGCGGCGCATCCTCGAGCTCACCGGTCGAGACGAGTCGCTGATCGAGCACGTGACCGACCGCCCCGGCCACGACCGCCGCTACTCCCTGGGCTCGGAGAAGATCCGCTCGGAGCTGGGCTGGGAGGCGCGGGTGCGCTTTGCCGAGGGCCTCGAGCAGACGGTGAGCTGGTACCGCGACAACGAGTCCTGGTGGGAGCCGATTCGCTCGGGCGACTACCGCGAGTACTACGAGCGCCAGTACGGGCGGGCGCTGGGCTAGCAGCCGCGCTCGTGGCCTGTCAGCTGCCGAGGGCTATGACCACGATCAAAGTGGCGAACAGCGCCGCCCAGGCCACCACGGCCGGCGGGCCCAGGCGCCCGACCTGAAGCCGCCACAGTGCCAACGCTCCGCCCAACAGGCCGAGCACCCCGGCCACCACCGCGAACTTGTCGAGGCTCCACTCGGTAGCGACGAGCCCGAAGGCCACGGGGACCGTCGACTGGAAGGCCATGGCGCCCGTCACGTTGCCGATGGCGAGGGTGTCCTTGTCCTGGCGCATCCAGATGACGCTGTTGAGCTTCTCCGGCAGCTCGGTGGCAAGCGGGGCGAGCACTAAAGAGAGCGCGAGGGCGGTGAGGCCGACGCTCTCGGAGACCTTCTTGATCGCCTCCACGAACAGCTCGGCGCCGCCGACGATGAGGAGCAGGCCCACGATCAACTGCCCTATGAGCTGGAGCTTGTTCGGCGGGTCCCGCTTGGTCGTGTCGAAGTAGAGCGCGCCCAGCTCGTCCTCGTCCCCGGAGTCGCCGCCCTTCTTGACCGTCAGGTACGCGTAGACCACGTAGGCGATCAGGAGACCGGCCATGCCCACGAAGTCGAGCACCCG
>JACCZR010000044.1 GCA_013695855.1 Thermoleophilaceae bacterium | reverse complement strand
GCTCTCCGACGAGCCGGGGCAGCGAAGCGGCGCTCCCGCCGACCGCGAGGGCGACGTCGGCCTCGGGAAGCTCGCCGAGCTCCTCCCACGCCGCGTCGGCGCGCGCCCGGATGCGGTCGAGCTCCTCGCGCCGGGGCGGATCGTGCTCGATGAACGCGTCGGTCAGGCGACCGGAGCCGATCGCCATGGAAGCCGTGTAGCCAACGCCGCCGGCCGCCGACCCGATCGCCAGCTCGGTCGAGCCTCCGCCCACGTCGACCACGGCCACCTTGGATTCCGGCTCCGCCCACCCCGCCCACCCTTGACGCATGGCCGCCAGCGCGCCCCGGAAGGCCAGCGTCGCCTCCTGCGCCGGATCCAGTACCTCGACCTCGAGGCCGCCGGCTTCCCGCGCCGCCTCGAGCAGCTCCTCGCGATTGGCGGCCGTCCGCACCACTCCGGTGGCCACGACCCGGATCCTCGCCGCCTCGAGCGATCGCGCGAGCGCCGCATGCTGCGCGACCGCGCGAGTCACCTGGCCGATCTTTGCGGCCGGCAGGAAAGACAGGTGGCCCAGCTGCGTGAAGGCGCGCTCCTGGGCCAGCACGCGCAGGCCGCCGGGACCTTCCTCGGCGACGAGCAGCCGGGTCGTGTTCGTGCCGATGTCGATACAGGCGCAGCGCATGAGGACCCGGCACCCGGAGGAGGGCCGGGCACCGTACCGATATTGGCATGATCATTGCGATGAGGACCGGCGACGCACCCGCCGTGGAAGTTCGCGGCCTGACCAAGCGCTACGGAGACGTCGGCGCCGTCCGCGGCGTCGACTTCACCGTCGAGGCGGGCGAGGTGTTCGGCCTGCTGGGCCCCAACGGCGCCGGGAAGACGACCACCGTCGAGATCCTCGAGGGCTACCGGGCGCGTACCGCGGGCGAGGTCTCCGTGCTCGGCCGCGACCCCGAGCGCCGCGACCGCGCGCTGCGCGAGCGGGTCGGCATCGTTCTGCAGAGCACGGGGATGTACCGACAGGTCACGGTGCGCGAGGCGCTCTGCCACTGGGCGAGCTTCTACCCTCGCCCGCGCGACGTCGACGAGGTCATCGCCCTCGTCGGCCTCGAGGGCTCACGGGACGTACGGACCCGCCGACTCTCGGGCGGCCAACTGCGGCGGCTGGACTTCGCGCTCGCGCTGGTGGGCGACCCTGAGCTCGTCTTCCTCGACGAGCCCACGACCGGCTTCGATCCTGCCGCGCGGCGCACCGCCTGGAACGTGGTCCGTCGGCTGCGCGAGCTGGGCAAGACCGTGCTCCTCACCACCCATTACCTCGAGGAGGCCCAAGCTCTCGCCGACCGGGTGGCGATCATCAAGGACGGCGTGATCGTCGCGGAGGGGCCCCCAGGCGAGCTGGGCGCCGGGAGCTCGCGCTACCGCGTGTCCTACCTCTCCGAGGGCCGCCGGGTGGAGCTCCACACCGAGGACCCCACCGAACTGCTGCACCGCCTGACCCGAGACGCCCTCGCCCGCCACGAGCGCCTCGAGGGGCTCGAGGTCGCCCGCCCGACGCTCGAGGACGTCTATCTCGAGTTGACCGACAGGGCCGAGGAAGTGTGAGGGCCTGAGCGCGCTCGGCCTGGCCTGGGAGCAGTTTCGCTTTGAGCGAAAGCTGTTCTGGCGAAACCCCAGCGCGGCCTTCTTCAACTTCCTGCTGCCGCTCCTGCTCCTGTTCCTGGTGGCCTCGGTCTTCTCGGCCGACCCCGACCAGCTCGAGGTGATCGTGCCCGGGGTGGCCGCCATGAGCGTGATGGCCACGACCTTCAACGCGCTGGCCTTCAACCTCACCTTTCTACGCGAGCAGGGGATCCTCAAGCGAGTACGCGGGACCCCGATTCCGGCAGGCTCCTACCTGGGCGGGCTGCTCGGCTCCGCGGTGGCCAACGCCTTCGTGCAGGTTGGCCTGGTGGTGGCCATCGGGCACTTCGTGTACGGGGTCGACCTTCCGCGCGAGCCGCTGGCCCTGGTGGGGGTGACTGCTCTGGGGGTGGCCTGCTTCGGGGCAGTGGGCGTGGCCTTCTCCCACGCGATCCCGAACTTCGACTCCGCGCCGGCCTACGCCAACGCCGTCTTCCTGCCCCTGATCTTCATCTCCGGGGTCTTCTACTCGGCGGACTCGCTGCCGGCCGCCGTAAAGGCAATCGCGGAGGTGCTTCCGCTCAAGCACGCCGTCGATCTCCTCTCCACCACGATCGTCACCGGCGGGCCGCTCTCGGCGGGCGCGCTCGCCGTGCTCGCGGCCTGGACGGCCGCCGGCTCCTACGCGGCGGTCCGTTTCTTTCGCTGGAGCTAGGTACTAAGCCGGCGCGGGCTCGCGCTCGGGCTGACGCTCCAACGCTCGCAGGAAGGCGTCGACGACCACTGGAGAGAACTGCGCAGGTGAGCAGACGCTCAGCTCCCGGCGGGCGGCCGCGTCACCCATGGCGGGTCTGTAGAAGCGATCGGAGGTCATCGCCTCGTAGGAGTCGGCCACCGCGAGGATCGACGCCTCGAGAGGGATGTCGTCCTCTCCAAGCCCCAAGGGGTAGCCGCGGCCGTCGGGCCGCTCATGGTGGGCCATGACCCACTGGCGGACGTCGTCGAAGCTCGAGCCGCTCAGGATCTGCGCGCCCAGCTCAGGATGACGCTGTACATCCGCCCGTTCGGCGTCGGTGAGCGGGCCCGGCTTGCGCAGCACGGACTCCGACAGCCCGACTTTGCCCACGTCGTGCAGCGTTCCGGCGATACGGACCCGTTCGACGCGCTCGTCGTCGAAGCCCAGCTCCCTCGCGGCCATGGCGGCGTAGCGGCCAACGCCTCGGCAGTGCTCGGCGTGCCGTGATCACGCAGGTCGAGGGCCTCGGCGAGCGCGAGCAGCGTTGCCAGCCGCGCCTCGGCCTCGCCGTGATTGAGGAAGCGTCCCCCATTCGAGATGACGGCCACGTCCGCCCCGAAGCTGATGCAGCGGTCCCGGCCGAGCTCCTTGGCGGCGTAGAGCGCCTGATCGCAGGACTCCATCAAGGCACTGCGCCCCCGGCCGTGCTCCGGGAAGCTCGCCACGCCGAAGCTCGCGGTGAGAGGG
>JACCZR010000033.1 GCA_013695855.1 Thermoleophilaceae bacterium | reverse complement strand
CCGGGCCGCCGTCGCCGAACTCGTGCATGCCCGCCTCCGGCGCGAGAACCGGCAGCGGTCCGAACTCCTCGACGAAGCGCTCCGCGTCGCGCAGGTGATGGCGGTTGGTCAGCACGACCCGCTCCGGGCTTGGGTCGAACGCAGGCAGCCCTTCGGGCGGGACCATCGGGTCCAAGACCAGCCGGGCGTCTGCCAGCCAGTGTGAGTGCACCTGCTGCTTGATGCGCGGATGCACCGCCTTCCAGTGCCAGACGCCGGGCAGGACCTCGTTCATCCCACCGACCTCGCCGGGACCTCGCCCCAGAGCTGCTCGAGGCGGTAGTACTCGCGCGCCTCGGGCGTGAAGACGTGCACCACGCAGTCGAGGTAGTCGAGCAGGCTCCAGCGGGCCTCCCGCTCGCCCTCGGCCCGGCGGGGCAGCAGGCCGTCGTCCTTCAGGCCCTGGTAGATCGCGTCGCGGATCGCCCGCGCCTGGCGCTCGGTGTTGCCCGAGCAGATCACGAACCAGTCGGTGTAGGAGACCACCTCGCGGACGTCGAGCATGCGCACGTCGATCGCCTTGCGGTCGGCCGCCAACTCCGCGATCCGCTCGGCCAGGGCCGCCGAGCTCAGGTCCGCCGCGCTCATCGCGCGCCCGCCGGTGTCCGCAATCCGTACAGCCCCCGGGCGGCCATCGCCTCCAGAACCGGGTCAGGCACCAGGTGGCGCAGCGGCCTTCCGGCGCGCGCCCGCTCGCGCACGAGCGTCGAGGACACGTCGAGACGGGGCATGTCGAAGAACTCGACGGCCTCCGCCCCGGCCAGGGCTGAGATCCGATCGCGCACGTGGACGGCCTCGTATCCTTCCCGCTCGACCACCGCCACGGTCGCGAGCGAGAGCACGGTCTCGGGCTCGTGCCAGCTCGGCAGCGCCGCGGCCTGGTCGCCGCCCAGCAGCACCACCAGCTCGTCCTCGGGGGCCTGCTCTCGCCACGCCTTCAGAGTGTCTGACGTGTAGGACGGACCGCTTCGGTCGAGCTCGGCCCTCGATACCTCGAGGCCCTCCTCGCCCACGCAGGCCAGCTCGCAGAGCTCGAAACGCACGTCGGGCCCCGGGTCGTACTCGAGCGTCCTGTGGGGCGCCTGGCCCATCGGCACCACCATCACCTGGTCGAGGCCGAGCTGCGCGCGCGCCTCGGCCGCGCACACCAGGTGGCCGATGTGGGGCGGGTTGAAGGCCCCGCCGAACAGGCCGACTCGCCGCCGGGCCGTCAGGGGCGTACCTGTCCCGAGCCCTCGATCACGTACCTGTAGGTGGTCAGCTCGCGCAGCCCGATCGGGCCGCGGGCGTGCAGCTTCTGGGTCGAGTTGCCGATCTCGGCACCCATGCCGAACACCCCGCCATCGGTGAAGCGGGTGGAGGCGTTCACGTACACGCAGGCCGCGTCCACGCCGGCCGTGAAGGCACGCGCGGCGTCGGTGGAGCCGGTGAGGATCGCCTCGGAGTGGCCGCTGCCGTAGCGATTGACGTGCTCGATCGCGTCCTCGACCGAGTCGACCACCCGCACGGCGCAGATCAGCGCCAGGTACTCGGTCGCCCAGTCCTCCTCGTCGGCCACGCCGAGGGTGTCGGCCATCGGGCCGGCCAGCGAGCGTGCCCGACCGTCCACCCGCAGCTCCACGCCCGACTCGCGCAACTCGCTCAACACCCGCGGCAGGAAGGCGGGCGCGACGTCGGCGTGCACCAGCAGCGTCTCCATGGCGTTGCACACGCCCGGGCGCTGGACCTTCGCGTTCAAAGCGATGGCCACCGCGTCGTCGAGGTGGGCCGTGGCGTCCACGTAGACGTGGCAGTTGCCCGACGCCGCGTACATCACCGGCACGGTGGCGTGCTCGGTGAGCGCGGCCTTCAGGCCCTCGCCTCCGCGAGGGATGACGAGATCGATCAGGCCCTCCTGTGTGGCGATCTGGGCCAGCTCGTCGCGGTCGCCGCCAGAAACGGGCGAGATGGCGGCGTCGGGGATGCCCGCCGCGACCAGCGCGCCGCGGGCCACCGATGCCAGCACCGCGTTCGAGTGGGCGGCCATCGAAGAGCCGCGCAGCACGATGGCGTTGCCCGACTTCAGGCACAGCGCCGAGCAGTCGATCGTCACGTTGGGCCGCGCCTCGTAGACCACCGCCACCACCCCCAGCGGCACGCGCACGCGGCGCAGGTCGAGGCCGGACTGCAGCCGGCGACCGTCGATGGTCTCCCCCACGGGGTCGGCCAGCGCGCGGATCGCCAGGACATCGGCCGCTATGCCCTCGAGCCGCTGCTCGGTGAGCGTGAGGCGGTCGACCAGCGCAGGTGTCAGTCCCGCCTGGGCGCCGGCCTCCACGTCGCGGGCGTTGGCCTCGAGGATCTCCTCGGAGCGGTCGGTGAGCGCGAGCGCCATGGCCTCCAGCGCGGCGTCCTTGGTCGCCGTGTCGAGCCGCGCCAGAGCCAGCGAAGCCGCCCGCGCCTCCGTGCAGACCTCGGCTACCGACTGGGCGGTGGCGGCCATCGAGGAGAGGGTACCCGCCCTCTCCCCCAGCACCGCGGCGCCTGGATGCCTACGGCTGGAACACCATCTTCACTGCGCCGTCCTTCTTGTCCTGGAAGGTCTCGTAGGCCTGCGCAGCCTCGGCCAGCGGCACCTTGTGAGTGGCGAAGCTGTCCACGCCCAGAGGATCGTCGTCGGTGAGCAGCGGCAAGATGTCCTCCACCCAGTTCCACACGTTGGCCTGCCCCATGCGCAGCTGGATCTGCTTGTCGAACAGGGTGAGCATCGGCATCGGGTCGGCCATGCCGCCGTAGACACCGCTCAGCGAGATCGTGCCGCCCCGGCGAACGACGTCGATGGCCATGTACAGGGCGCTCATCCGGTCGACCCCGGCGGTCTGCATCAGCTTCGCGGCGATCGAGTCCGGCAGCAGGCCGGTGATCTTCTGAGCGAGCTCGCCGATCGGCGCTCCGTGCGCCTCCATGCCCACGGCGTCGATCACCGCGTCGGTGCCCCGTCCCTCGGTCATCCCGCGGATGACCTCGGCGAGGTCGCCCTTGTGGTCGTCGAGGTTGAGCACCTCGACCCCGTTGAGGCGAGCGCGCTCGAGGCGCTCTGGCACGCGATCGACACCGATGACCCGGTAGCCGCGGTGCATCGCGATCCGGGAGCTCATGTCGCCGATGGGGCCGAGGCCGAGCACGGTGACGCTGCCGCCGTCGGGAACACCCGCGTACTGGACCCCCTGCCACGACGTGGGCAGAACGTCGGAGAGAAACAGGAAGCGGTCGTCGGGGGGCCCGTCGGGCACCTTGATCGGCAGCTTGTTGGCGAAGGGAACCCGCAGGAGCTCGGCCTGGCCGCCGGGCACCTGCCCGTAGAGCTTGGTGAAGCCGAACAGCGACCCACCCATGCCCTGGTCGCGCACCTGGCTGGTCTCGCACTGCGAGTGCAGGCCCTGGTTGCACATCCAGCAGTCCTGGCAGGAGACGTTGAACGGGATCACCACACGGTCGCCCGCCTTGACCTCTGTGACGTCTGGCCCGACCTCCTCGATCACCCCCATCGGCTCGTGGCCGAGGATGTCGCCCTCGGTCAAGAACGGACCGAGGACGTTGTACAGGTGCAGATCCGAGCCGCACAGGCCGGTCGAGGTGATGCGGACGATCGCGTCGGTGGGCTGCTCGATGGCCGGATCAGGGACGTCATCGACTCTCACGTCCTGCTTTCCGTGCCATGCCAATGCCTTCACCCGCGCCACCTCAAGAGTCCGCTCATGGCGGCGGGATACCCGAGCAGGGCGTCGCGAAACGGCTATTCGAGCACGAAGTAGTCCCGGTGGACGGCTTCGTCGACCGCCCGCGGCAGCAGCCCTTGCACGTCGGCGGTCTTCATGCCCCTGATCCGTCTCAGCTCGAGAGCGGAGTAGTTGACGATTCCCTTGCCGATGGCCCGACCCTCGCCGCGGACCTCGACCGCGTCGCCGGCCTGGAACTCGCCTTCGACGTTCACCACCCCCACGGGAAGCAGGCTGGTGCCGCGCTCGCGCAGGGCGCGCTCGGCGCCCCCGTCCACGGCGAGCACTCCGCGGCTGGGCTTGGCGTACTTCAACCACAGCTTGAAGCTCGAGACGCGCCTCCCCGGCTGCGGGTGGAAGCGCGTTCCCGAATGCTGCCCACGCAGCGCGACGGCCACCGCCTCGGGATCGACGCCCGACCCCACTTGCGCGGGAATTCCTGCCGCCGTGGCCATCTCCGCGGCCACCACCTTCGAACGCATGCCGCCTGACCCCAGCGGAGAGGAGGGGATCCCGATCTCCAGGCCCTCGAGCTCGGCGAACTCGTGCACCTCGGGAACCAGCGTCGCCGTGGGATCCAGGCGAGGATCGGCCGTATGCAGGCCGGCGGTGTCGGTGAGCAGCACCAGCAGATCGGCGCCCAAGAGGATGGCCACCTGAGCGGCGAGCAGGTCGTTGTCACCGAAGGAGATCTCGTCGGTGGTCGTGGTGTCGTTCTCGTTGATCACCGGCACCACGCTCCAAGCGAGCAGCCGCTCGAGGGTGTGGCGGGCGTTGAGGTAGTGCGTGCGCGCGGAGAGGTCGAAGAACGTCAGCAGCACCTGTGCGCTCTGGACGCCGCGGGCGCGCAGCAGGTCGTCGTAGGCGCGATAGAGGTGTCCCTGCCCCACAGCCGAGGCGGCCTGCAGCTCGTCCATGGCGGACGGACGCATCGGGAGGCGCATCTCGCGCATGCCGCGGGCGATGGCGCCGGAGGTCACCAGCACCACCGAGTCGCCCTCTTCGTGCCGCGCGGCGACCTGATCGCACACGGGCCCCAGCACCTCCTCGCGGACAGAGCCCGCGTCGTCGGCGACGATGCTGGACCCAAGCTTGACGACGATCTTGGCCACGCGAAGACCCTACGCGCGGGCGGCGCGCCCTAGCGCTCGCTCGTTCCACTCACCGCAGGGGCGCGCCCGGATCCAGCTCGAAGACGGTGCCACCGATCTCCACGTCATCGCCCGGCTCGAAGCCCGCGGCCTGCAGCGCCTTGATCACGCCGATGTCGCGCAGGCGGTCCTCCAGGTAGCGCAGCGCCTCCTCGTTGCCGAGGTCGTGGCGGGCGAGCAGCCTCTCCACCCCCCGGCCCTCCACCCTGAAGGCACGCTCGCCCTTGCGCTGCACCCGAAAGCCTCCGTCGGCGCCGGGGCGGTAGATCCGGTGCTCGGCCTCGACCGCCGTGTCCGTGGTCGCCCCGGCTTCCTCCTGCGGCACGCCGGACAACAGCGCCGCGCGCAGATCGCCGAGGCCGCGCCCGGTGGCGGCCGAGGTCACGATCACCTCGCCCCCGGTCCGCGCCCTCCACTCCTGTGCCGCCGTCGCGACGGTGTCCTCGGGCACCAGGTCCGCCTTCGAGAGTGCGACGAGCCTCGGTAGGACGGCCAGCCCACCGCCGTGCTCCCGCAGCTCTGCTTCGACGGTTGCGTGGTTGGCGACCGGATCGGAGCCGTCGGCCGGCGATAGGTCGACCACGTGCACCAGCAGGCGGCAGCGCTCCACGTGAGCCAGGAACTCGTGCCCGAGCCCCGCGCCCGCGCTGGCGCCCTCGATCAGCCCGGGAATGTCGGCCAGCACCAGTTGGCGGTCGTCGGCGTCGATGGTCCCCAGCACCGGCTCGAGCGTGGTGAACGGGTAGTCGGCCACCCGCGGCGCCGCGCGGGTCATGCGAGCCAGCAGGGACGACTTGCCGGCGTTGGGCAGCCCCACCAGCCCGGCGTCGGCCATCAGCTTCAGCCGCAGCTCGAGCCAGCCCTCGTCGCCGGCCAGGCCGCGCTCCGCGAAGCGCGGCGCCTGGCGGGTGGACCCGGCGAAGCGCTTGTTGCC
>JACCZR010000031.1 GCA_013695855.1 Thermoleophilaceae bacterium | reverse complement strand
AGCTGGTGGAGCTCGGGCCGGCCGAGGAGGCGCTGCTGACCGGCCGTGAGCGCCCGATAGTGATCGCCCGCCGCCGGCCCGGAGCGCGGGTGGCCGCGTCGGTGGCGCCGCGCTCGCCGGACCTCGGGGTGATGCTGCCCTACTCGCCGCTTCATCACCTGCTGCTCGCCGACGTTGGGGAGGCGCTGGTGATGACCAGCGCCAACGTCTCCGACGAGCCGATCGCCTACATCGACGACGACGCGCTGGAGCGCCTGGCACCGATCGCCGACCTCTTCCTCGTCCACGACCGCCCCATCCACGTGCGCGCCGACGACTCGGTCGTACGGGCAACCTCGGGCCCCCCGCTCTCGATCCGGCGCTCGCGCGGCTACGTGCCCGCGCCCGTGAACCTCCCGTTGGATGCGCCGCCGCTGCTGGCCTGCGGCGCCGAGCAGAAGAACGCCTTCTGCCTGGCCCGCGGCCGGCGCGCCTGGGTGGGCCACCACATCGGCGACCTGGGCAACTGGGAGACCCTGCGCTCGTTCCGCGAGGGGATCGAGCACTTCGAGCGGCTGTTCGCGGTGCGCCCGGAGGTGGTGGCGCACGACCTGCACCCGGAGTACCTCTCGACCAAGCACGCGCTGGAGCTGGAGGGGGTCGAGCACGTCGGAGTCCAGCACCACCACGCCCATATGGCCGCCTGCCTGGCCGAGCACGGCGAGCTGGGCACGGCGGTGGGGGCGATCTTCGACGGGACCGGGCTGGGAACAGACGGCGCGGTGTGGGGCGGGGAGCTGCTGGTCGGCTCGCTGTCGGGCTTTGAGCGCGTCGGCCACCTTTGGCCGGTGCGCCTCCCGGGCGGCGAACGCGCCATTCGCGAGCCGTGGCGCATGGCGTGCGCCTGGCTGGTGGAGACGGTGGGGCCGGAGCCGGAGCTGCCCCCATCCCTGGCCGGTGCCGTCGCGCCCGGGCGCTGGGCCGAGGTCGCGCGCCTTTGCGTGAGCGGCACCGCCTCGCCCGTCACCACCAGCGCCGGACGCCTGTTCGATGCCGTCGCTGCCCTGTGCGGCGTTCGATCGACGGCCGGCTACGAAGGGCAGGCGGCGGTGGAGCTCGAGGCCCTCGTGGACCCTGCTGAGGACGGCGCCTACCCGATGTCTCTTATCGATGCGCGCCCAACAATCCTCGCGGTGCTGGAGGACGTGGCATCGGGGGCCGAGCCGGGCCGGGTGGCCGCCCGCTTCCACGAGGGACTGGCGCGGGCGACCGCCGAGGCGTGCGCGTCCACCGGAGAGGCGACGGCGGTGCTGTCGGGCGGCGTCTTTCAAAACCGCGTGCTGCTCGAGCGCACCACCGCCCACCTCGAGGCGGCGGGCCTGCGAGTGCTTCGCCCGCTGGCCCTGCCGCCCAACGATGGCGGTATCTCGTACGGCCAGGCCGCCGTGGCGGCCGCACTCGTCTCTTAGGTGATACCCGAGTACCAGAGCCCGAACATCAGGCCGAAGGCGCCCGTCGAGGTCCTCGACCGGCTTGAAGAGCCAGTCGAAGCTCACGCCGAGCACGCTCGGCACAGGCCCACGATCGGTAGTGGGAGGAGCTCGCTTCGAAGCCGAAGCTCCTGCGGACGGCCTCCCGCACGCCGTCAAGCTCGGTCGGCTCGACGGCATGGACGGTGTCGCATGCGTCGCAGACCAGGTACTCCCCCGTGCCCGCGCCCGCGCTAAGCCCAGGTCCGTGGCCCAGGTGGAAGTGCCGCACGAGCCCGACTGTCTCGGCCCGACGCTCGACGCCCCGGATACCTCTGCGAGCGAGTCCCTGCAACCCATTCGCCGTCCGGCTCGCGCACCTCGCGGCACCAGCCCGAGCGCGCGTCGGGTCCGTTCAGCCGGGCTCCTGTCCTTCGTCGCGCAGGCTGGGCATCGGGCGCTCGCCCTCCTGGAGCCCGCCGCGCCGCTCGGAGCCGTGGGCCAGGCGGTCGAGCCGGGCGATCTCGCGCTCTCCCTCGACCCGGGCCGGGTGGCCGTCGGCCAGGCCGCCGATCAGCGTCCGGATGCGGTTGCGGATGTGGGGCGCGAAGTGGGGGGTCGAGGCGCCCATGAGCTGGCGCACGTCCTCCACCGTCGCCTCACGCTCGAAGCGCGCGGGCTGTTCGAACTCGCTCACGACCTCAAGATACCCCCTGCGATGTAATCGGCCCTCATGCTGTTACCGGCCGAGGTACGAGAGCGAATCGCGGCCGGCGGGCCGGCCACGAGAGCCGCGCGGCCGTCCTGAAGGCGCTTTGGACGCCTCCTCTAGGGCGCGTTGACCTGCACGGGGATGAGCTCGGTGATCTGGTCGAGCTTCGCCTGTGCGGCCACGGAGATCGTGCGGTCGTCGCCCAGCACCCACGTCCGGTTGTAGGCGACGTCTCGCCTGTCGTCGTCGAAGCCGGGCTGCACGCTGAGCAGCGCCGACTCGAGCGGAGGGGGAATGCGGTCGGCCCGGTTGGTGAGCAGCAGCGGGGCGGGGACCCCGCGGGCGGTGAGCATGGCCGCGCCCACCACGTCGTTGGGACGCTCCGTGCTGGCCACGGTGTGCACCGAGCCGGCGGTGACGGTGCGCCAACCGAAGTCTTTCCCGTCGGGCGCGTAGCGCGAGAAGGCGATCGCGTTCTGCACGGGCGTCGGGCCCTGGATGCGCACGACGCGGCCGAGCTTCTTGAGCTCGTCCTCCACGCGCTTGGAGACCACCGTGTCGTTGCCCATGATGTAGATCCCCGGCCGCTCGTGCGCCTGGATGGCACGACGGGTCGCGGGCGGCAGCGTGTTGCGCTGGGTGAGCAGCACCGAGTCGCCGGAGAAGGCCGCCCAAGCGCCGGCGGGCATGGCCCACTCGGGCCGCTCGCCAGAGGCGATCACCACGTTCTTCGAGGGACGGCCCTTGGCCGCCGACTGGAAGCGGTCCACGGCGGCAGCCAGCTCGAAGGGGTTGTCGCCTTCGATGGCGGCGGTCTTGAGCCCGGATGGCCTCGGGACGTCTTCGCCGATGCGAATGACCTGCGCGTCCTTGCTGAGGTCCGAGCCCTTTGGGTCGAGCCGGTCGAGCGTGTCCTGGCTGACCGCCGGCAGGTCGCCGTCGGTGCTCAGCAGGAACGCCCCTCCGATCGGTGGCGACGCCAGCGCAGAGGCCACCACGCCGGCCTGCCAGTTGTCCTGGTCCAGGAGCACGACGGCGGTCGGCCGGTTGGCGCTCTGAGTGGAGGGAAAGACGGCGCTGGCCACCCCGGCCACGTCCGCCGCCGCGTCGCCGCCGCCGACGCGCACGGTGTTCTTGGTGGCGCTCGAAGGGAAGCCCAGCTTGGCCGCGGCCTCCTCGTCGTCGGACTTCGCGCCGAGCTGGG
The DNA here is from genome assembly GCA_013695855.1 of Thermoleophilaceae bacterium. GTDB lineage: Bacteria > Actinomycetota > Thermoleophilia > Solirubrobacterales > Thermoleophilaceae > JACCZR01. The sequence continues at coordinate 7,722 of JACCZR010000031.1, read as the reverse complement.
GAGGCCGTCCCGCATCGTCGCCAAGGCTGCAGCCCGTGAGGGCGACCGTGGCCACGAGAGCCAGACTCAGGAGACGGGGGCGGCACACCGGCGCGGGGGAGGGTAGCGGGCGCTCTGGGCGCTCTCGCCGCTCGCTCTGGCCTTCCATCCCTACTCGCGGTAGTCTTCGTGTTGGTTGACTGGTCAGTCAATCATCGGGCTCGGGCGCAGCAGGCGCCCGGCGCATCATCGGATCCGGAGGACTCACACCCGTGGATTTCAGGCTCAACGACGAACAGCTCGAGTTTCAACAGCACTGTCGCCGCTTCGCGCGCGAGGTGATCAGGCCGATCGCCGACAAGTACGACCGCGAGCAGGCAGTGCCGTGGGAGGCCATCAAGGCCGCCCGCGAGTGGAATCTGCACGGGCTCGAGACCATCACCAAGATTGGCACCGACCCCGACGGCCTGTTCGGCGTGATCTACGCCGAGGAGCTGCACTGGGGCTGCGCCGGCATCGCCCTTGCCATCTCGGCCTCCTCGCTCGCCGCCGCCGGCATCGCCGCCTCGGGCACGCCCGAGCAGATCGGCCGCTGGCTTCCCGAGTGCTTCGGCGAGGGCGACGAGCTCAAGCTCGGCGCCTACGCCGTGACCGAGGCCGGTGCCGGCTCGGACGTCAAGTCGCTGCGCACCACCGCCAAGCGCGACGGCGACGAGTGGGTCCTCAACGGCACGAAGGTGTTCATCTCCAACGGCGGCATCGCGGACGTGAACGTCGTGGTCGCAACCGTCGACCCCGAGCTCGGCCACCGAGGCCAAGCCTCCTTCATCGTCCCCAAGGGCGCCCCGGGCCTCTCCCAGGGCAAGAAGGAGGACAAGATCGGCATCCGCGCCTCGCAGACCGCGGAGCTGGTGTTCGAGGACTGTCGGGTCCCGTTGGAGAACCTGCTCGGCGGGTCGGAGAAGCTCGAGCGCAAGCTCGAGCGCGCGCGCTCGGGGCAGTCGGGCGGGGCCTCCAACGCCCTGGCCACCTTCGAGATAACCCGCCCGATGGTGGGCGCCTCGGCGCTGGGAATCGCGCAGGCGGCCTACGAGTGGACGCTCGAGCACCTCGAGGACAGGGCCGACGAGCACGGCCCGCTGCTCGAGCAGCAGCACGTGCAGCAGGTGCTGGCTGACGTGGTCACGGAGATCGAGGCCTCGCGCATGCTCGTCTGGCGCGCTGCCTGGATGGGCCGCAACGGTGTCGCGATGACCGGCGGCCAGGGCTCGATGTCCAAGCTCAAGGCGGGCGACGTGACCATGTGGGTGACCACCACCCTCATGGATCTCGTCGGCCCCTACGCGCAGACCACCGAATGCCCGTTGGAGAAGTTCTTCCGCGACGCCAAGATCTACCAGTTGTTCGAGGGCACGGCCCAGGTCCAGCGCCTGGTCATCTCGCGCATGCAGCGCAAGGAGTACCGCGAGCGCCAGCCCGCTGGGGAGGAGCACGTCCTCGAGCAGGCGCCGGGCACGGCGGCCGGCTCGCCCGTCGGGGACGCGGAGGGCGAGAAGGAGCCCGCCGCCGCTTAGGCTTGCGGCGCCCGCGGGCCGGACGCCCGCACGGGGTAACAATTGGGGCGTGGGCTTCTCCTTCGACCCGGCGGTGATCCTCGGCGTCCTGCTCGTGCAGACGCTCTACGTGCGCGCGGTCGTCAAGCTGCGCCGCCGGGGCTGGGAGGTTGGGGCCGGGCAGCAGGTCGCCTGGCACGCGGGGGTGGCGCTCACAGCGGTCGGCCTGCTCTCGCCCATCGACGGCCTGGGTGAGGAGCTGCTCTCGGCCCACATGGCCCAGCACCTGCTCATCGCCGACCTGGCGGCGCCGCTGCTGCTCATCGGGCTCCGAACGCCCGTGCTCGTTCACTTCCTTCCCCGCGCCGCGCTGGTGTCGCTGGCGCGGCGCAGGCGCCTGCGGGCCGTGTTCCGCTTCATACGCAAGCCGCTGCCGGCCATCTCGCTGTGGGTGCTGACCCTCTACGGCTGGCACTTCGCCTACGCCTTCGAGGGGGCGCTGGGCAACGACTTGGTGCACGCCCTGCAGCACCAGTCGTTCGTGGCCGCCAGCCTGCTGGTCTGGTGGCCGGTGCTCGAGCCCAAGCGCGGCCGGCTTCACGGCGAGCTGTGGAAGATCGGCCACCTGCTGGGCGCCCGGCTGGCCGGGATGATGCTCGGCATGGCTTTTCTGATCCTTCGCGCCCCCGGGTACGCAGGGTTCTACGGTGAGAAGGCGCGTGAGCACGGTCTCAGCCCGCTCTCAGACCAGCAGTTGGCCGGGGGGCTCATGCTCACCCTGGACATAGCGATCATGCTCTTCGTCCTCGCCTTCTTCTTCTGGCGCTCCGCCGTCGACCACGACCGTGCACAGCGCGCGGCAGCGCCAGCCTCTTGAGGCGGGCGCTGATCCTCGGTGCGCTGCTGCTGGCCGGCTGCGGCGGCGTTGACGAGCCCGAGCCGAAGCTGCCCGGGCCCCAGAAGGGCTCGGCCGAGGAACGGGCCATCCGCGGCTGGAGCGCGGCTCTGAACCGCGCCGACTACGACGAGGCGGCCGCGTTCTTTGCCCCTGGTGCTCTCGTCGAGCAGGGGCGCTCCTATCGCCTGCGCGACCGCGAGGCGGCGGTGGACTTCAACCGCAGCCTGCCCTGCCGGGCCGAGGTGACCGACGTCGAGCGTGAGGGCGGGACGCTGGTGGCCGCGTTCAAGCTCAGGGCGGGAAGCGGGCCGTCCCAGACCTGCGGAGGCGACGCGCGGGTGAGCTTTCGCTTCCGCGAGGGCAAGTTCAGCGAGTGGCGCCAGCTGGCCGAGCCCTCCGAGGAGGAGGGCGACGTGATCTAGTGCCCGGTCGCGAGCACTAGTCTCCTCAGCGAAGACGAGCCCGAACCTTCAGGAGGAGAGCAATGGCCGGATTGGGCGGCCGGATGTCAACGGTGTTCAAGGCGAAGATCTCGCGGCTGCTCGACAAGTCCGAGGATCCCGGGGAGACGCTCGACTACGGCTACAACAAGCAGCTCGAGCTGCTCCAGAACGTCAAGAAGGGGATCGCCGACGTGGTGACCTCCAAGAAGCGCCTGCAGATGCAGTCCCAGAAGCTCGAGCAGCAGGTGGTCAAGCTCGACACCCAGGCGCGCCAGGCGATCTCGCAGGGCCGCGAAGATCTGGCCCGCGCCGCGCTGGAGCGAAAGACGGTGGCCCAGACCGAGCTGCAGTCGCTCGACGCCCAGGTCACCGAGCTCCAAGCCCAGCAGGAGAAGCTCACCGAGAACGAGCGCAAGCTGCGCCACAAGATCGAGGCCTTCCGCACCAAGAAGGAGGTCATCAAGGCGCAGTACTCGGCGGCCGAGGCCCAGGTGAAGATCGGCGAGGCTGCCAGCGGGGTGGGTGAGGAGATGGCCGACCTCGGGCTGGCGATGCAGCGCGCCGAGGACAAGACCGAGCAGATGCGGGCCCGTGCCGGCGCCGTGGAGGAGCTCGAGGCCGCGGGCACGTTCGACGACCTCAGCACGCTCGGCTCCGGCCAGGACGACATCGACCGCGAGCTGGCGCAGCTCGGCGCCGGCGGCCAGGTCGACGACGAGCTGGCAAAGATGAAGGCCGAGCTGGGGCCGGGCAACGCCCCCGCGGCCGACACCAAGGCGCTCGGCGAGGGCAACGCATGATCGTCCGTATCTCGGGCGAGGGCCAGTACGAGCTCCCTGACACCGACGCCGAGCGCCTCAACGAGCTCGACAACCGCGCGGTCGCCACCGCTGAGCAGAACGACGAGGCCGGCTTCCGGGAGTTGTGGACACAGATGTTGGAGCTCGTCCGGGCCGACGGCAACGAGCTCTCCGAGGACGAGCTCATGGAGTCCGACGTGATCCTGCCCCCGCGCGACATCAGCTTCGCCGAGGCGCAAGGCGAGTTCACCGGCGAGGGACTGATCCCCGACTAGCGGAGTGTCCAGCGCTCGCCACCGGACAGGAACCGGGCGAGGCTCGTGGTCAAGGCAGCGGGGTGACGAACGCGCCCTCGCTTAGAGGGGGATCTCCCAGAGGGGAAACCAGCGGGCGGTGTCGGCTTCGATCGGCAGCTCAGAGCCGATCTGCGCCTTGAGGCGCAGCTCGCGCTCGGTATCGCGCGACTTCTCGCCGGCCGGCACGAACGGGTAGAACGCGCCCCGCTTGAAGTTGTAGATCAGGTAGACGGTCCGGCCCTTGGGCGAAGCAGCCGGGTCGGCCGGCTGCGCACGATCGTCTCTCTCCTCGAAGGCGAACACGCAAGCCAGGAGCCGGTCGCCGTAGCCGCCGTCCTGGAGCTCGCTCGACACCGTGTTCAGCGAGACCACGAGGTCCTCGAAGTCGGGGTCCTCCAGGACGAGCCAGCGGTAGCCGAACTCGTCGTCGCTCGAGTGCAGCAGGGTGCCGGTCTCTTCGGCGGTCCCTCTGAGGAGCTGCTCGGCCTCGGACATGATCGCCGAGAAGTCGGCGGTGCCGAGCGCCTGGAAGACGATGCCGGCGGTCTGGCGGTGCTTCAGGCCCAACGCCGTCTCGAGGTGCACCTGCGCGGTAGTCATGGCGAACAGCCGGTCGGGCGCCGGCCCCGAGAGCTTGCTCTTTCCCCCGAAGATCGAGTCGAGGAAGCCCATCTAGCGCGCTGCGTACCGGCGTTGGCTCTCGCGGCTGGACAAGCTAGGCGGCCACAGCCGGTCGCTGGAGCTGGGCCTCCAGCTCCGAGAGGCGCTCGATGCGCTTCTCCATCGGCGGGTGTGTGGCGAACAGCGACTTGAGGCTGCCCTTCACGCTCGCGGGGATGATGAAGAAGGCGTTCATCCGCTCGGCCTCCCGCAGGTCTTGGGTGGGCACCTGCTGCATCGCCCCGGAGATCTTCATCAGAGCCGCCGACAGCGCGCTTGGCCTGCCGGTGACCAGCGCGGCGCCGCGGTCGGCCGAGAACTCCCGGTAGCGCGAGAGCGTGAGCATGAGGAAGTAGGAGATGACGTAGACCACGGCGGAGACCAGCAGCACGACGAGGAAGCTGGGGTTGTCGTCGTCGTCAGAGTGCCCGCCGCCGAAGAAGAAGCCGAATTGCATGATCATCGCCGCCACGCTGGCGAAGAACGAGGCGATGGTCATGATCAGGACGTCGCGGTTCTTGACGTGCGCGAGCTCGTGAGCCATGACGCCCTCGAGCTCCTGCGGGGACAGGATCCGCATGATCCCAGTCGTGGCGCACACCGTGGCGCTCTTCTGCGAACGGCCCATGGCGAAGGCGTTTGGGACGTCGGTGTCGGCCACCGCGATCTTCGGCTTGGGCAGGTCGGCTTGGATGCAGAGGCGCTCGATCATCGCGTGCAGGCCCGGAGCTTCCTCCGGCGAGACCTCTTTGGCGCCCATCGCCGACAGGGCGAGCTTGTCCGAGAGGAAGAGCTGTGACAGCGACAGAGCGCCGACGATGACCAGCATGAGCGCGGCTCCGGTGCCCGCTGCGAGCAGCGCGACCACCAGGCCGACGTAGAGCAGCCCCAGCAGGAACATGGTGAAGCCCATGCGCGCCTGTAGTCCTGTGTCGCGCGGGAAAACGGCTCGCTGAGTGGCCACGCAACCAAGTCTAGGGAGCGCTGCACGGGGCCTTGCAGAGGGCAGGAAGAGCGCTGTTGCTGTGGTACGGTCGCGCTCGGTCCGGGAGCGGAAAATCCCTGCATAAACGAGGTAGACGAAGGCCCTTCTCGAGGCCGCCCGGACCCTCCTGCCGATGCGACGTCCCCTCTTCTGGATACCCCTCGCCGCCGCTCTGGCGGTCTCTCTCGCACTGCCCCTCGCCGGGGTCACCGCGCCGCTGCAGAAGCGCATCGAGCAAAAGCGCGGACAGGTGACCAAGGTCAAGCGACGCGAGGGTGTTCTGACCACCACGATCTCGGGCTACAACACGCGCATCGAAGGCCTGCGGGGCGAGATCCGCGGGACCTCGCAGCGTCTTGGGCGGGTGCAGGGCGACCTCGTCGAGCAGCAGGCCGAGCTGGCCCGCGTGCGCGACCGCCTCGAGGTGGCCCGCGACCGCCTGGAGCGGGTGCGCAGCGAGCTCGCCACCGCACGCGAGGTGCTCTCGCAGCGGCTGGTGGAGATCTACAAGGCCGACCAGCCCGACTCGCTGACCGTCGTGCTCGAGGCCGACGGCTTCGAGGACCTGCTGGAACGCACGGAGTACCTCGACCGCCTCTCCGATCAGGACGCCGAGGTGACCGGCCGCGTGCGCAAGCTGCGCGTGAGGGTAAAGCGCCGAACCGACGAGCTTGCCGTGCTCGAGGATCGCGAGGAGTCCACCACGGCGACGATCATGCAGCGCCGCAACGACCTCGTGAGCTCCCGCGACCGCCTCGTGGCCGCCCGCGGCGAGGTGGCGGGCGCGCGAGCTCAGCGCCGCTCGGCCCTCAGCAGGGTGCGCACTGGCCGCGTGCGCCTCGAGCGCGACCTCGACGACCTCGAGGCCGAGTCAGCGCGGGTTCAGGGTCGCCTGCGCGCCTCGGGCGGGGGCGGTCCCGTCCGCCGCGGCGGCGGGCGCTTCATCGTTCCCACCAACGGCTCGTTCACCTCTCCTTTCGGCATGCGCTGGGGCCGCCTTCACGCCGGCGTGGACATCGCGGCTCCGATCGGGACCCCCATCCGCGCCGCGGACTCGGGCCGGGTGGCCATCGCGGGGCCGACTGGCGGCTACGGCAACTACACCTGCATCGAGCACGGCGGCAACCTGTCCACGTGCTACGGCCACCAGTCGCGCATCGGCGTCTCGGTGGGCGCCTCGGTCCGTCAGGGCCAGGTCATCGGCGCCGTGGGCAACACCGGCAACTCGACCGGCCCTCACCTGCACTTCGAGGTGCGCGTCGGCGGCTCGCCCGTGAACCCCATGGGCTACCTGTAGCGCCCCCCTAGTCTCCGGGCCGTGTACCCCGAGCTCGACCTCGGTCCGATCTCCCTGCAGACCTTCGGCCTTTGCTTCGCCCTGGCCTTCGTGGCCGCGGGGGCGGTCCTGTCGCGGCGGCTGGGCGAGCTGGGCAAGCCCGTCGACTGGTCCTATGAGCTCGTCTTCGCGGCGCTCGTCGGCGGGTTGGTGGGCGCGCGGATCGACTACCTGATCCAGAACTGGGACAAGGCCTCCGGCGACCTGCTGGGTTCGCTGTTCTCGGGCTCGGGCCTGGTGTGGTTCGGGGGTGTGGTGGGTGGCGCGGTGGGTGTGGTGCTCTGGGCCTGGCGGCGGGGCTGGCTGGGCGCCCAGATGCTCGACACGGCCTCGGTCCCGCTTGCGCTCGGCTACGCGATCGGGCGGGTGGGCTGCCAGCTCTCCGGTGACGGCGACTACGGCGTGGCCTCCGACCTGCCGTGGGCGATGGCCTACCCCGACGGCACGGTGCCCACCACCGATGAGGTGCATCCCACGCCGGTCTACGAGACGCTGGCGATGGGCCTCCTTGCGCTCGCGCTCTGGCGCCTGCGTGACCGCTTCGCGCCCGGCGTGCTGTTCGGCATCTGGCTGTTCTTCGCCGGGCTCGAGCGCCTCCTGGTGGAGCTGGTGCGCCGCAACGAGGACCTGGTGGCCGGCTTGACGCTGGCCCAGGTGTTCGCCCTCGCGATGATGGGCGGTGGAGCCGCGGTGATCCTCAGCCGGCGGGGGCAGCCGGTCGAGCCCTCGGGCGCTGCGGCCTGAGCGCCGGCAGCGAGGCGCCGGCCACGGC
>JACCZR010000270.1 GCA_013695855.1 Thermoleophilaceae bacterium | reverse complement strand
CGACCATGAAGAAGTCGATGCCCTTCGAGCAGTACGGGCGCACGAGGACGCAGCCCGTGAACCTGAGCGACCTCGAGGAGCGCTTCGACAAGGACGCCGAGGTCACGCCGGATTCGCTGCGGGCGGCGGGCCTGGCCACCCGCCGGGACGTGCCCGTGAAGGTGCTCGGAAACGGCGGCCTCTCCAAGGCGCTCACAGTCCACGCCCACGGCTTCTCCGCCACCGCGCGCGAGAAGATCGAGGCGGCGGGCGGCAGCGTGCAGGTGGTCGAGGACTAGATGGCTGACCCCACGACCCCGCACCCACGGCACGTGGCCGCGGCATCAGCCATCTAGGCGCAGGCCGTGGTCAAGACCTTCGTAAACGCCTTCCGGATAAAGGACATCCGCAAGAAGCTGCTGTTCACGGCGGCGATGCTGGCGCTCTACCGCCTCGGCTCGTACATCCCGGCTCCCGGGATCAACATCGACGCCGTCAAGGAGATCGGGGAGAACAACCTCACCGGCAACAGCGTCCTCGGCCTGCTCAACACCTTCTCGGGCGGTTCGTTCCAGCGCTTCGCGATCTTCGCGCTCGGGATCATGCCGTACATCACGGCGTCGATCATCTTGCAGCTGATGACGGTGGTCGTCCCCTCTCTTGAGAAGCTGCGCAAGGAGGGCGAGGTCGGCCAGCAGAAGATCACGCAGTACACGCGCTACCTCACGGTGGGCCTCGCCTTCGGACAGTCGATCGGCTACACGTTCCTCTTCCGCAGCTTCGGCGGCGGCGCCAACGTGGTCGACGAGTTCACCTTCGGGAGAGTGTTCGTGATCGTCACCACCCTCACCGCCGGCTGCGTGCTGGTCATGTGGCTCGGCGAGCTGATCACCCAGCGCGGGATCGGCAACGGGATCTCGCTGATGATCTTCGCCTCGATCGTCTCGGGCCTGCCGAACGGCATTCAGAGCTGGTGGAACAGCCCCGATCAGATCTTCGTCGTGATGATGCCCTTCGTGGCGCTGGCGGCGATCGTGGCGATCGTCTACATCCAGGAGGGCCAGCGGCGCATCCCCATCCAGTACGCCAAGCGTGTCGTCGGGCGGCGCACCGCCGGCGGCGGATCCACCTACCTGCCGTTGCGGGTGAACATGGCCGGCGTGATCCCAGTGATCTTCGCCGCGTCGCTCATGGCCTTTCCGCCCACCATCGGCCAGCTGTCGCAGGCCGAGTGGGCGCAGAGCTTCTCGGCGTTCTTCAATCCCAGCGGCGCGCCCTACATCATCGGTGAGTCGATCATGATCGTGCTGTTCACCTACTTCTACACCGCCGTGACGTTCAATCCGGTAGAGCAGGCGGACAACCTCAAGAAGTACGGCGGGTTCATCCCGGGGGTGAGGCCAGGGCGGCCCACGGCCGAGTACCTGGACCGAATCCTCGCCCGGCTGACCTTCCCGGGAGCCCTCTATCTGGCGGCGGTGGCGGCGTTGCCCACCATCCTCATCAACTCCACCAGCGCGAATTTCTTCTTCGGCGGCACCTCGATCCTGATCGTCGTGGGCGTTGCTCTCGACACCATGAAGCAACTCGAGGCCCAACTGATGATGCGCACCTACGAGGGCTTTCTCAAGTAGGGGCGATGCGCCGCGCCGACCCATGGCCAAGGTCCGCGCGTGTTCCTGGCACGCTTGAACAGCCGTCCCAGGGGGCCGATTCGTAACGACCGCGGCGCGCCCGGGTTCTCCCCGGCACGCATGCGGCGCGCGATCATCCCCTTGGCTGTAGTCGCCGCTTTGCTTGGCTCGGCGGCCGGCGCCAGTGCCGACCGGGTGCTCGAACAGCGCACTCTGTTCGCCGGCCGCAACGTCTATTCGCCGGAGGTCGAGAAAGTCGCCGGTGGCCAGGCCATGTGGTATGGCGGCTGGCAGACCGAGCGAGATCGAGCCGGGGGAGACAAGATCTACCGCCGGCTCTCGTCGGACGGCATCGCCTGGGGAGCTCACACGACGGTGCTGACTCCCGCCAACATGCCCGGTGGCTCGGCGGCGTGGCGCCACGTGAACGATCCGTCCATCACCATCGACGACGGTCCAAAGCCGTACACGATGTTCTTCACCGCGTGCCGCAACCTCTGCGCGGTCACCGAGGGCAACGAGATCTGGTCCGCCGAGTCGGTGAACGGCGTCAACTGGACGAACCTGAAGCCGCTGCTCGCCGGGTTCCCACACCCGGCGGAGCCGTCGGCCACCGTAGAGCGCTCAGGCGCTCAGGAGTGGAAGGTCTACTACACGGGCCGCTCGGAGTGCGGGAAGGTCAAGATGGTGAGCGTCGACGCTGAGCGCGAGGTCATCGGCAAGCCGCAGACAGTTCTCAGCACGAGCCGTCCGGCGAGTTGCCTGCTCAACCCCGAGGTCAAGTACTTCCACTCGGCCTGGCACATCTTCTACGAACGTTCCGATGTCTGGACGAACCGGCGCGACATCGAGGAGTCCGAGTCGGACTCGAACACGTCGTGGACGGGGTTCAGCAAGCTGATCAACAACGATGGGCCCACCTACTGCGCCACGGTCGGCCCCGGTGTCCTGCCGCTGGCGGGGGGCAGCTACGACATGTTCGTCGGGGTTACGCGAAGACGCTCGGACGGCACTTGTGACGCCTCCTATCAGGGCAGGATCGATCGCTGGCGCTGGCGCCGGCCACTGACACCGCTCGGCCAGCGGTACCCGGCTTGGGTACCCTTCCCGATCCCCACGTGGCCGACCTGAACCTCGTACTCATGGGCCCGCCCGGCGCGGGCAAGGGCACCCAGGCCGAGCGTCTGGTGGACGACTTCGACCTGCCCTACTTCGCCACGGGCGACATCCTGCGGGCCGCCGTCGTGGAGGAGTCCGACCTCGGCAAGGAGGCGAAGAGCTACATGGACGAGGGCGATCTCGTGCCCGACGACATCATCTGCCGGGTGATCATGGAGCGCCTGGACTCCGGCGAGGCCCAGGACGGCTTCCTGCTGGACGGCTTTCCCAGGACGGCGGGCCAGGCCGAGACCCTGCAACAGGCGCTCGACAAGCGAAGCCGCCGGCTGACCGCCGCGCTGTTGATCGAGGTGGAGGACGACGAGGTGGTCCGCCGCCTGTCGGGCCGGCGGATCTGCAAGAAGAACGGCCATGTCTACCACCTGGAGTTCGACCCTCCCAAGAATCCCGACGCGTGCGACCAAGACGGGTCGCGGCTGATCCAGCGCGACGACGACAAGGAGGAGACCGTCCGCAAGCGGCTCGAGGTCTACCACGACCAGACCGAGCCCCTGGTCGGCTTCTACGAGGACCGCGGGCTGCTGCGGCGCTTCGACGGCGAGCGCCCCCAGGACGACGTGAACGGACACATCCGCGCCACGCTGGCCACCCTGCGGCTCGAAGCCGAGCTCTGAGTAGGCTCGAAGGTCCATGGTGATCCTGAAGACCCCCGAGGAGATCGAGCGGATCGCCGCGTCCGGCCGGGTGCTCGCAAGATGTCATCGCCTGCTTCGCTCGAAGGCCCGCCCGGGTGTCACGACGGGTGAGCTGGACGAGGCCGCCGAGCGCTTTATTCGCTCCCAGGGCGCCGAGCCCGTCTTCAAGGGATACAAGGGCTTTCCGGGCTCGATCTGCGCCTCGCCCAACTCCATGGTGGTCCACGGGATTCCGGGCAAGTACCGCCTCGAGCGCGGCGACGTCCTATCGGTGGACGTCGGCGTGGACCTCGACGGCTGGGTCTCCGACGCCGCCGTGACCCTGCCCATCGGCAAGGTCACCCCGGTGGCTCGCCGCCTGCTGGCCTCCACCCGCTCCTCGCTATACGACGCCGTGCAACAGTGCCGGGTGGGCAACCGCCTGGGTGACGTCTCGCACGCCGTGCAGTCCCGGGTGGAGGGCGACGGCTTCGCGGTCATCCGCTCGCTGGTGGGCCACGGGGTGGGCCGCTCGATGCACGAGGACCCGCAGATCCCCAACTTCGGCGACCCGGGCACCGGCCGCCCGCTCGAAGAGGGCATGGTGTTGGCGGTCGAGCCGATGGTCAACGCCGGCGGGGCGGGAGTGCGGATCGGCTCCGACGGCTGGGCGGTCTACGCCGAGGACGGCTCGCTGGCAGCCCATTTCGAGCACACCGTCGCCATCACCGCCGAGGGCCCGTTGATCCTCACCCCATGGGACCCCGACGAGCGCACCGACGCTCGGCCGGCACCCTCTGCGGCGACGGCCTGAGGGGCCGAGCGGCGGTGTTCGGCCGGCCGACGCCCCGGCCTGCGCTCCAGGCGCTATTGCTATATTCCTCCGTTGGCGCTCAGCCGTCTCCTGGGCTCTGCGCCGCACCTCTTGGAAGCACTAGAGAAAGTGGAACGTGAAGGTCCGAGCCTCGGTCAAGCCCATGTGCGAGAAGTGCAAGGTGATCCGCCGCGGTGGCGCGGTGCTCGTGATCTGCTCGAATCCTCGTCACAAGCAGAGGCAGGGCTAACAAATTGGCACGAATAGCAGGGATAAACATCCCACTGAACAAGCGCGTCGAGGTGGGGCTCACCTACATCTACGGGGTGGGTGACTCGAAGGCCCGGCTGGTGCTCCAGCGGGCCGGCGTGGACGCCAACACATACGTGAAGGACCTCACCGACGACGAGGTGCTCAAGCTGCGCGACGCCATCGACGAGGAGATGGTCGAGGGCGACCTTCGCCGCGACCAGTCCCAGAACGTCAAGCGCCTGATGGAGATCGGCGCCTACCGCGGCCTGCGCCACCGGCGTGGGCTGCCGGCCAACGGCCAGCGGACGAAGACCAACGGCCGCACCCGCAAGGGCCCGCGCAAAATGCAGATCGCCGGCAAGAAGAAGGTGAAGAAGTGAGCCCGCTCACCTCCTCACCCTCGCCCGCGCACTTCGGCGGGGAGGTGAGCAGGTAATGGCTCAGCAGCGCCCGGGGCGTCCCCGGGGCCGGCGGCGGGTGCGAAAGAACATCCCGTTCGGCCAGGCCCACATCAAGACCAGCTTCAACAACACGATCGTCGCCCTGACCGACCGCGAGGGCAACGTGATCGCGTGGGAGTCCGCCGGCGGCGCCGGCTTCAAGGGCTCGCGCAAGTCCACCCCCTTCGCCGCGCAGGTAACCGCCGACGCGGCGGCCAAGAAGGGCATGGAGCAGGGCCTCCAGAAGGTCGAGTGCTTCGTGAAGGGGCCGGGCTCGGGCCGCGAGACGGCGATCCGCTCGCTCCAAGCCGCAGGACTGGAGGTCACCAGCATCCGCGACGTGACCCCGCAGGCCCACAACGGCTGTCGGGCCCGCAAGAGGAGGCGCGTGTAATGGCGCGCGACTCGGGGCCCCAGTGCAAGCAGTGCCGCCGCGAGGGCCAGAAGTTGTTCCTCAAGGGCGAGCGCTGCCTGACCGACAAGTGCGCCATCGACCGCCGCAACTACCCGCCGGGCGACCATGGCCGGGGCCGCTCGCGCCAGTCCGAGTACCGCGTTCAGCTGCGCGAGAAGCAGAAGACGCGCCGCTACTACGGCGTGCTCGAGAAGCAGTTTCGAAACTATTACTCCAAGGCTTCGCGACAGCCGGGCGTGACGGGCGAGAACCTGTTGCGGTTGCTCGAGGCGCGCTTTGACAACGTCCTGGTGCGCCTCGGCTTCGCGGGCTCACGCCGCCAGGCCCGCCAGCTCATCCTTCACGGGCACTGGACCGTGAACGGCAGGCGCGTGGACATCCCCTCCTACCAGGTGCGCGCCAACGACGTCATCGCCTTCAAGTCCGGCTCAGGAGCCGAGCCGGTGGTGCGCGACGCCACCGAGCTCACCTCGGCCGTGCCGGCGTGGCTGCAGGCCGACCACGACGGGCTGACGGCAAAGGTGCTCAGGCACCCCGATCGCGACGAGATCGCGACCCCGGTGCAAGAGCAGCTCATCGTCGAGCTCTACTCGAAGTAGAACACCAGCGCACCCCGGTGGTGCGCGAACAACGAGAAGGAATCGCCTTTCCCCATGATCGAGTTTCAGACTCCCACAATCGCCACCGAGACCGTCGAGGACAACCGTGGCTCGTTCACCATCGAGCCGCTGGACCGCGGCTTCGGCTACACGTTCGGCAACTCGCTTCGCCGCGTGCTGCTGAGCTCGCTCGCGGGCGCTGCCGTGACCAGCGTGCGCATCGAGGGCGTGGCTCACGAGTTCTCGACCATCTCAGGGGTCTCGGAGGACGTGACGGACATCGTCCTCAACCTCAAGGAGATCGTCTGCCGCATGCACTCCGACGCCGCGGAGATCGAGGCGCCGCTGGTGGTCACCGGTCCCGGTGAGATCACCGCGGGGGACATCGACCTGCCCGCGGGCGTGGAGGTGCTGAACCCCGAGGCGCACGTCGCGACCCTCGAGAAGAAGACCAAGCTCGAGATCTACCTCACCATCGGGCACGGCCGCGGCTACTCGCCGGCGGAGGACAACAAGACGCCCGACCAGCCGATCGGCGTCATCCCCATCGACTCGATCTTCTCGCCGGTCAAGCGCGTGGCCTACGAGGTCGAGGCAGCCCGCGTCGGCCAGCGCACCGACTACGACAAGCTGCACCTCGACATCGAGACAGACGGCTCGGTCGACCCCCAGGCCGCCCTGCGCGAGGCGGCCGAGATCCTCATCAAGTACCTGGCGATCTTCACCGAGCCCGAGCGCGTCGATGCCCTGCGCGAACAGGGCGCCAGCATGCTCGGCGACGGCGATTACTCCGGCGTGCCGGGCGTGCCCGTGGGTGGCGGCGGGCGCTCGGCCGACGGAATGGACGACATCCTGATCGAGGAGCTCGAGCTGGGCGTTCGGTCCTACAACTGCCTCAAGCGCGCCGGCGTCCAGACGGTCGGTGACCTCGTGCAGAAGTCGGAGTCCGAGCTCAATGCCATCCCGAACTTCGGCCGCAAGTCGATCGAAGAGGTCAAGGAGACGCTCGAGGTGCGCGGCCTGAACCTGAGGCCCGCGTAGTCTCTCCGGCCAGACCATGCGTCACCGCAAGCAAAAGGGCAAGCTATCCCGCAGCGCCTCGCACCGCAAGGCGCTGATGATGAACCTCTCGCGCGAGGTCATCGAGCACGAGCGCATCCAGACGACCGAGGCCAAGGCCAAGGCGGTCAAGCCCGAGCTGGAGCGGCTGATCACTCTGGCGCGGCGCGGCGATGCCCACTCCCGGCGCCAGGCGATGGCCCGCCTGGGCCAGGACAAGTTCATCGTCTACCGGCTCTTCGAGGAGCTGGCGCCGCGCTACGCGGACCGCAACGGCGGCTACACCCGCATCCTCAAGCTGGGGCCCCGCCGGTCGGACTCGACGGAGATGGTCTTCCTCGAGCTGGTGTAGAGAGGCCTCCCGGGCTCGACCGCCCGGCCACGGGACTTACGCGCAACGCAGGGCGCGCAGGTCGTCGAGAGGCCCGAAGAGGATGTCCTCCTTCACCGCGTCAGGCCTCGAAGTAGTCGAGCCAGCGGGCGTGGGGCGAGCGGTCGGGCACGCGCCTCAGCGTAGCTGGGCCCCCGGAGCCTCTCGGGTTCGCGGTCAGAAGCCCTGCCCGAAGACGTTGGCAAGGACAGCGGCCAGGCCGTAGAGCCACGAAGCGGTGCCCGCGACCACCGCGAGCAGACGCCTGGTGCCGTGCACCGTGAACGAAGCCAGACCCCCGGCGAACACCGTGGCGAAGCCCATCAGCGATAGGACCAAGACGATGCTGCCCAACGGCGCCTTCCCACCAGAGGCGGCCAATGTTCCACGCGATCAGGCCGGACGCGACCCACAGCGCGGCGAGGAAGCCCAGCGCGCCCAGCGCGACCTGCCACCCCCTGCGTGTCGACGGTTGCGCCTGACCTGCCTGGCCGGCTGGGCCGCGCGCGGAGGCGAGCACCACGATCGCGCCCACCAGCGAGGCGAGGAAGCCGGCCCCCGAGAGAAAGAACCCGACCAGGAGGGCACTCCCCGCTGTCTCGTCGGTGCGCTCCTCGCCGAGGGCGGAGCCCAGGAGGATCAGGAACAGCAGGAAGGCGACCCCGAGCAGAACGAGCGAGAGCACGCCAAGTGCGGCCCCGAGAAGCCGTCGTCGCGGCACGAGGTCCACGCTACATGGACCCGCAGCTGATATGCCCAGCTTCCTTGGTGGGAGGCTCGCTGCAGGGCGCCTGCGTGCAAGGAATCATGCAGCTTGCAGGAGTTTCGGTTGATAGAACGACGTCCTCAAGGACGCCGAGTCGCCGTTGCCTCCGGGCGCGGCGAGCGGGGGAACCGGGGCGGAGACCGTCCGCAGGGGCGAATCGCCCGGCCGGAGGCCGAGCGTAGCGCGAGCCGCGAGCCCGTCAGCTAACCCCGCAGGCGTCAGCGCAAGAGACGAGAGGCGGTTTTGGCCTTGCAGAGGGACCTGGGCTCCCCCGACGTGTGGGAGCAGTCACTGGAGCGTTCGCGCGCACGCCGCGCGGCGGCTGCGCAGCGCAGCGGCCTGCCGACCGAGCTCGGCGGGCGCAGCGTGCCCCTTGCTGCAGTGCTGCTG